>NZ_JAYMGZ010000002.1:600000-867971 GCF_037078405.1 Haloarcula sp. DT43
GAGAGCCACGCGACGACCCCGGTAAAGGTCAGTATCCAGACCGCTGTGGCGACTGTCCAGTACCCGATGACCCCGTGGAAGGCGTCGTGGATGACGAGCCCGGCGACCCCACCGAGCGGCGCTGCGGGCCCGACGAGGACGACCGCGGCGACGAACGCCCCGCCGACCCACGCCATCGAAGTGCCCGTCCGCGTCGCCATCTCGACTGCGAGGAATCCGACGACGGCCGCCAGCGCCAACTGTACTTGCGTCCCCCTAACCACTCTGAACTGATTGACTGTCCCCCACATACAAACCCAAAACAGTACCGATACTGCATTGTTAGTCACATTTTAATCCAAAAACACCCACGTTTGGAGACCGTCTCGAAGGTGGTGTCGTGTCACAGTGGCCGGCGACCGAGCCGCGCCGCAGAAACACGCTGGAGCTGCTCACTTCAGGACCGAATCGAAAACCGATGGGTTCGGCCCCGGGTTCCGTGTCCGGTTCCGAACAGAACTGGCGAAGCCAGGGGTGGGATTTGAACCCACGAACTCTCGATTACAAGTCGAGTGCTTGGACCACCCAAGCTCCCCTGGCGCGGTTGCATCCCTGCGTTGTGTGGGGACCGTTTAGAGAGTATCGTTTTCCGTCGGCTTTTCGAGTTCGACCCGGTGGGGCGCGTAGCCGTGCGCCCGGTAGAACTGTCGGGCCGACTCGTTGTCTGCCATCGCCTCCAGTGCGAGCCGGTCCACTCCGGCCTGGCGGAGTACCTCCTCCGCCGCGTCGAGCAGTTCGCTTCCGACGCCCTGGCCCCGGTGGGTCGGCTCGACGAAGATGTTCTCGACGATGCCCCGCGTCTCGTCTTGCTCGTAGCGACCGCTGTCGATGGTCACCATGACGAACCCGACGGCTCGCCCGTCGATACGGGCGATGCGGACGTTCTCGGCGACGACGCGCTGGACGATGGACTCCCGGACCGCGGTCCGGTTCCGGTCCCCGAACAGGTGTGACCCGTGGGCGCGCTGGCTCTCCGCCAGTCGGACCCACAGGTCGACGACAGTGTCCACGTCGTCCATCGAAGCGGTGGCGATTTCCACAGTGACAGTCGGTCTCGAACGGTCAAAACAGTTCGGCTACCCGGTGAATCCGTCCGCTGGGGGGAACAGCGACCGGACGAGGGCTCACACGTCCCGGCAGTCCGCACAGAGGAGCTGTCCGTTGAACGACGCTAGGTCCCGCGTGAACGTCCCACAGGCGGAACAGATGCCCTGGTCGTCGAAGGAGTCCTCGGCGGCGGACTGCATCCCGTCCGTCGTCGCCTCCTTCCCGGTCGTCGCTACCTGTGGAGCCTGCTCGGCGACCTCGGTCGACTCGCTTTCTAACCGCGCAGTCGAGAGGATGTCGTGTTCGGTCAGCGTCCCAAGCGGTTCACCGTCGGCCGTGACCAGCAGGAACTCCGCGGACCGCGCCGCCATTTGGTCCCGCGCCTCCGGTAGCCTGGCGTCGGGGTCGACGGTCGGGACCGACTCGCGCATCACGTCCCCGACGGTCGCGGTCTCCGGGTCGCCGCCGTCGACGATATACGCCAGCACGTCCCTGTCCGTCGCGACGCCGACCGGTTCGTTCCCCCGCAACACGAGAATCGGATGCTGCTCCTCGTGTATCAACAACTCCGTCGTCTCGAGGAGGTCGTCGGACTCGCTCGCCCCGACGTACTCTCTGTTCATGACCTCCCGGACGGTGACCTCGCCGTTCATGTGTGACGTTACCACACGACCGGTCTAAAAGATACCTCCACTACGTTTATATCGCGCGATTCACAAGTTACTCGGTTGTCTCGATAGTGACGGCTTCGCCGGTCGCCCGACACGTCTCCAGGGCGTGCTTCGCGTCCATCCCGGCCGTCGCTGCTGTCCGTCCACGCCCGACGCCGACCTTCAGTTCCACGTCGACCGCCTCGCGGACGTGGCTGATGGCATCGTGGTAGTCCGCTTCGTCCAGGTCCGGACAGACCGCGATGACGTTGTCGCCGCCGACGAAAAACGACAGCGAGTCGTGGGCCTCGCGCATGTACTTCATCAGCGCCGCGTACCCCTGCTCTATCTGAATGAAGGTGTCGAACTCGTTGAGTTGGTCGGTGTACTTCTCCGTGGCGTCGTCGACGTCGAAGTGGGCGAGTTGCACGTCCGTCGGTGTCCGGAACTCCTCGTCGATTGTCTGGCCGCGGAGCACCTCACGCCGACCTTTGTCCTGTGCGCTCCCGGCCTCCTGGAGCTGCTCGGTCGCCGTCCCGAGCGCCGAAACCGGCGTCGTGCCCGTCGCGACCGAGAGGCTCATGGTGACCGGGTAGCGGTTGCCGACCGACTCCTGGATGAGCGCGTGGGCCTCCTCGCCGAGCCCGTTCGTGACGGCTATCATGTTGTCGAACCGCGAGAAGAAGATGTAGCCGTCGCGGTTCCCGAACAGCTGGGCGAGGTCGGCGTACAGACGGGACTGGAGCGTCTGGAGGTCGACTTCACGGCGGGGTTCGGGCGTCACAGTCCACGGGCCGTAGTTGTCGATCTGAATATGCGTGATCTGGGTGTTCGTCACTGTCCGTTGTTGGGAAGCGACGGGTATTGCTCTGTCGGAACTCGCCGACAGAGCGGTCCGTAGGCCGGCGCGAACCGGCGGCGGGACCAGGTACGGACCGTTACGGGCGGTCGGTCGGCACGGCGTCGCGCCGCCGTAGCTCGACGGTCCCGACCATCGAGTCGTACGCGACGACGTCCGTGGCTGTCAGTTTCGGGAGGTGTTCGGTGAACAGTTCTTCGGTGAGGCTCTCTCGCTCGCTGCGGGGCACTGCTGCCGGCTCGGTGCCGCGCTCGGCCGCCAGCACCGCCGCCGCGAGGTCCGCCACGACCATCGGCTCGTCGCGGGCCGCCAGTATCGAGAGCGCGCGACGGCGGCTGTCGTTCGCCAGGAGGTCCTCGACGACCTCCTCGGGGAGCCCCGCTCCGGTCCGGTCACCGCCTGAGCGTGTCGTCGCCATACGCGGGACTACACCGGCTACCCACAAGTATGTGTCGTGACCTCACATCACACGTTCAGGCGTGTTCGAGTCTGTACGGCCACCAGTCCGCCTCCCGCAGCGCACGCCCGAGGGCCTTGTGGAAGTCCGGGAAGTCCTCGAACTCCTCTTGGTCGACGTACTCGAAGATGTCCGCCACGCTGACGACCGTCTCGTAGTCGATCCGAACCGGATGGTCCCCGTACTGTTCGACGTACTCCTCGGCGGTCAACGGGAAGTCCTCGTCCTCGTCGACTTTCTTCGCCAGCACAGCGTGGCCGTACTTGCGCCGGCCCTCGCTACCTTCCTCGCCGTCCGGATCGTGTGGCCAATCCATACGCGGTTCTCTGGACACTGGCACAAAAAGGGTTTCTCTCCCCGCCTACAGTTCGAAGCCGCTGTCGTTCCGGCCGCCGGCCCGACGGAGGACGGCGATGACGACGCCGAAGAGGAACAGCGCACCCAGGAGGCCGCCGACGACCAGGACCGTACTGATACCCATGACCGTCGCCGGTAACGGGCCGAGGCCGACGCCGTCACCGTCGGCCGCAGGGTCGGTCTGGACCGCTGGCTCCGTTTCCGGCGGTTCCGTTTCCGGTTCGGTCCCGCCGTTCTCGTCGGTCCCGACCTGGCTCTCGGTTATCTGTACTTCGCCCGCGTCGACCTCGTTGAACCCGATTCGGAACTGCCCCGGCGTCGTCACGACCGTCGACAGCGTCACCGTCCGGTCGGCGTTGGCCGGCACGGTCACCGACGTTCGGTTGACGACCTCGCCGTCGACCAGCATCCGCGCGTCGTACGTGCCCGGGGCGCTGCCGGCGTTCTCGACCGTGCCCCTGACGCTGACCCGGTGCCCGTCGGCGGCCCCCTCGCTGATGACCGAGGTCCGCACGACGGTAAAGGACGGCCGGATTCGCCCGACGGCGTAGGCCGACGCACCGGACGTGTCGGCCTCGTAGACGACGCGGTCCGGTTGCTCGGAGACGACGGTTGTCTCCGTGGCACGCCAGGACCCGTTCACGCGGTGGTACAGGCTGACGTCCGACGCGCTGATTCCGGCCGACTGGAGGGTTTCACGGGTCAGCGCGAACTGCATCGACGACGGTGCGACGCCGTCCGACGACCCCACGGTCACCACGCCGAACACCGACGCGTCGTCGCCGGTCGGGACCGGAACGTCCGCCGCGCCGGGTTCGGTGTACTCGGTGATGTCCTGCGTGAACGCCTGCTGTGACGCGTTGACCGTCCACGAGTGGACGCCGAACGAGCGGTTCGCCGGCCCCGACACGTTCAGTTCGTAGGGTTCGTCCGTCGGGACCGTCCCGCCGCGTATCCTGAGCTGCCGCGTCGTCGCGTCCGTCCGCAGGGTCTCGACGAGTGCCGGTTTGACCGTGACCCGTCCGGCGGAGTTCCCGGGGCTCTGGACCTTTATCCTGTACGTTCCGGGACTGTCGAAGGTCAGCGCCCGCGTCCGCTCGACCGCCGAGTCGGCGTCGACGACCACCCGCTCGGTCGCTCTGGTCGTCCCATTTACCACGTACTCGATAGTCATCGCGCCGCCCGAGTCGCCGGTGTTCTGGACCGTCGCCGTGACGTTCACCGATTCGCCAGCCAGTATCGTGTTCGCGTCTTTCGACGCGCCGGACACGAACAGGCTCGGTTCGGCAACAGCGGGACCTGCCGCCGTCGCCGCGAGGAGGAGGGCAACGACACAGACGACCAGGAGACCCGGGAGTTGCTGTCTTGGGGACCTATCTTCACGTACCATCACAGGGATATAATCCGGACCACCGACATAAAACCGCCCGATTACTTCGGGTCGGTAAACCCCTCCTAATTCGGACGACGGCGAATCCCTTCCCTCCTTTCTGTGGTGTTTCGGCCGCTGTGGCCGACGCCGGTTGCGACTGGGCCCGGGCCGTCCGCTCACCACGCTGTACCAGCTCCCGGCGGTCACGGCTCCGACCGCGCGGGTCACTACTCGCTGTCGTTCGCAGAGAAGCGGTGGGACTGGGATTTGAACCCAGGAATCCGTGAGGATACCTGCTTTCAAGGCAGGCGCAATAGGCCGCTCTGCCATCCCACCGCAGGCGAGCCTATTCGGTGGCCCTTCTAAGACCTGTCGGTCTCTCGGACCACGGCCGGCTGGCCGTCGTCGTCGACGACGCGGATGCCGAGGTCGTCGAGGAACGCCGTCGTCCGCGGTGGGACGACCCGGTCGGCCCGGTTCCGGGCGCGCAGCAGCGGCACCACCGTCTCCAGGTCCGCTCCCGTTTCGAGAACGGGGGCCGACGGGAGGAAATCCACGGCGAGGCCGGCGTCCGTGGCGCGCTCACAGAGCGTTTCGACGGTCGGGGTGGCGTAGCTGGCCTCGAAATCTATCGGTTCGCCGAACCCGGCGTAGTAGACGCGCCCGCCCGCTGCGGGGCCGAGCACGACGCCGCTGGACCGGAGTTTCATCGCCGCGCTGTCGATGAGCTGTCGGTTCAACAGCGCCGCGGTCGGCTCGACGGCGGCGACGGTGGCGACGTCCTCCCGTTCGAGGAGGTGAGTGACGGTGTTTCCGACCCGGCCGGCGAACGTCGACCCGACCTGGACTTCGAACCGGGCCTCGCCCGGTGATTCGAGGGCCTCTGTCACCGGCTCCCGCACCGCGGCCTCGGGGTCGACGCCGTCCGGGACCTGGTCCGGGGGGCGGTAGTTCACCAGCAACTCGCCGCCGCTGATTTCCACCGCGCGACAGACGTCGAGCAACATCGCCTCGTACAGCCCGGCAGCCTCGGCGTCGTCCAGGTGGCCCCCCGCCAGGTCCTGTAACACGAACCCCTCGACGGGCGGGTCAGCCAGCACAGTTACCGTGGTCATACTCACCCCTCGGCCCGACGGCGGTTAGTCGCTTGTGTTCCGACCGGGCTACCGAACAATTATAAGATGTGAGTTGTATTTGATAATCAAGTAAAACGTATATGGAGAAAGCCCAGACGTACAGATGTGACGGATGTGGGTCGGAGTATCGGGTGGTCGGGAAGTCACAGCCGAAAGTCGTGTGCCGGAACTGCGACCGGGAAGCCACGCTGTGTGGGGCTGCGGCGGCACAGCGCGCGTACCACATCGGCTACACGCGGTATCGTGAGGCGCGCCGCCAGCTCTCGGACGCGCTGGCGACCGTCGAGGACGGGGAGATGGCGCTCGCCCGCGGCGGGTTCGACAGCGCCGCGTCGGATTTCGAGGCGAGCGTCGACCAGTTCACGACGGCGCTGCGCGAGGCGGACGACGAGGCGCTCGGCGAGTTCGCGGAACGGGGCCGCAAGAAGGCGACCTGCCTGTGGCAGGCCGCCGAGTGGCTCAGCGGGATGACCTACGCCAGGGAACAGGGGGAGACGGCGCAGGCGAGCACGTACCGCAAGGACGCCGAGAACCGGCTGCAGGCCGCACGGGAGTACGGGACGGTGTCGAGTCCGGAAGAGTTGCGCCAGGCCACCGGGCTCGAAGTCCAGTCCGAGGCCTGACTACCGCCCGCGCCGGCCCTTCGTCTGGCGGTAGTCCTGTCCGAGCGTCTCGCTGAAGTGGTCTAGAAACGCCGTCCGCTCTGCGTCGGTCTGTTCGGCGGGCGGGAGCATCGGGAGGATTTCGAACCCGCGGCCGCGAATCGTGGTCGCGTGTCGCTCCGCGATGTCGAGTTCGTCCTCGCTCATCGTGGTGTACTCGAAGGCCAGTTCCTCGAGGGGGCGCTGGCCCACCGGGAGCAGAATCTCTGGGTTTATCATCCGTACCTCGCTGTTGAGATACGGCTCGCAGTTGCCGACCTCCTCGTCGGTCGCGGCCCGGTCGGGGTGGCGACAGCGGGTCACGTAGGTGAGGAAGGTGTTCCGTAACTGCGGCCTGTCGGCGTCCGGGTCGGAGCACATGTCGACCGCAGCCAGGATGTCGAGCAGTTCGCGCTCGCGCTCGCCGGTGAAGGGGATGCCCGACGCGTCCGCGCCGGCCGCTGGCGCGTCGCCGAGAACGATGAACTCGGCACCTACGTCGCCGTAGCCGTGGACGACGTTCTCGCGCGTCTCACACAGCGCGGGGCAGTTCTGGCACTCCTCGTCCATCCCGAACGGGTTCGACTTGGACTCCTGGTGTGCGTCCATTTTAGTCGTCGTCGATGGTTTTCGCGTGGGTGTCCGCGTCCTCGGGGTCGTTCTGCGGGCTGGAGGGGTGGTAGTCGGTGTCGTACTCGCCCGGCCGGCCGTCGAGCCGGTCGGGGTTGATGCGGCCGGACAGCAGCATGAAGTCCAGTATCGTACAGGCGAGCATGGCCTCGACGACCGGGACCGCTCGCGGCGGCAGGACCGGGTCGTGGCGGCCCGTGACCGTTATCTCCTTCTCCTCGCCGGTCTCCCAGTCGACCGTCTTCTGGGTCTTGGGAATCGAGACCGGCGCGTGCCAGGACACCTCGCCGTAGATGGGCTGGCCGGTCGTGATGCCACCCTGGATGCCGCCGTGGTCGTTGCCGACCGGCGTCGGACGGCCGTCCTCGTCGAACTCCCAGTCTTCGGTGTACTCGCTGCCTCGGGTCGTCCGGGCCTCGCGGCCGATGCCGTACTCGAAGTCGTTGACGGCCGGGATGGAGTACATCGCCTGGCCGAGCCGGGACGGGAAGCTATCGAACCGTGGCGCGCCGAGCCCGGACGGGACGCCGCGACACTCGAAGTAAATCGCGCCGCCGATGGAGTCGCCCTCCGTCTGGTGCTGGTCGGCCACGTCGCGCATCTCCTCGGCGGCCTCCGGGTCGGCACAGCGGACCTCGTTTTCCTCACTGTGTTCGAGCATGTCCTCGAAGGTGACCGGACCGGCCTCCACGTCGCCGATTTGAGAGACGTGAGCCTTTATCTGCACGTCGTAGTCGGACTGGTCGAGCACCTGCTTGGCGACGCCGCCGGCGGCGACCCAGTTGACCGTCTCGCGGGCCGACGAGCGGCCGCCGCCGCCCCAGTTCCGGGTCCCGAACTTCGCGGAGTAGGTGTAGTCGCCGTGCGATGGGCGCGGAGCCGTGATGAACGGCTCGTACTTGCCCGAGCGGGCGTCCTTGTTCTGGATGACCATCCCGATGGGGGTGCCGGTGGTGTAGCCGTCCTGAATCCCGGACTGGATGCTCACCTTGTCGGGTTCCCCCCGCGAGGTGGTAATCATCGACTGCCCGGGCTTGCGCCGGTCGAGGTCCGTCTGTATCTCCTCTTCCGAGAGTTCGACGCCCGCCGGAACGCCGGAGACGGTACAGCCCATCGCCTCCCCGTGGGACTCGCCGTAGGTCGTCATGCGGAACAGACGACCGAACTCGTTGCCGTTCATTACACTCGTTTCGGGGACGGGGGCATTTGAACCTTGTAGATGTGGCCGTCAGTCGTCGAGCCACCTGACGCGGTCGAGGAGCTGTATCGTCCCCGCTGCCTCGACCTGTTTTGCCAGAACCCGGTCGAACACCCTGTCCGCGTCGTCTTCCGCCGGCTCCCAGGCGTACCGTACCAGCGCCGTGTCGGGATGCGCCGCGTGGACGGCACGGGCGAACCTGTGCGCTGCCGCGCCGGGGCGCTCGATACCGACGACCACGTAGTCGAACTCCCGGTCATCCAGCAGCTCCATCGCTCGGTCGGTGTCCGGCGTCGTCACCAGCTCGATTGCCTCCCGTTCGGCGGCGATGTCTGCCTGTAGGTCGAGCATCAACGGGTCGTCGTCGACGTAGAGGACTCTCGTGACGCCCGCGGGAGACTGTGTGGTGTCGTCTGGCTGGTTCACAACGTGTGCTGTAACTATTCTTCACTCGGTTTAAGCGCGTTTATCTATCAGATACGTAACCTTCTTTCGTTGCAAAACTGCCGCTTCAACGACTGTCGTGCCCTATCGCTGGACGGCCGCGCCGAGCGATTCGAGCACGTCGAAGAAGTCCGGGAAGGACACGTCGACGTGTTCCGCGCCGGTCACCGTCGTCTCGCCCTCGGCGACGAGGCCGGCGACGGCGAGCGACATGATGATGCGGTGGTCCGCGCGGCCCGCGACGGTCGTGCCGACGAGGTCGCTGTCCTCGCCGGAGACGATTAGTTCGTCCCGTTTCTCCTCGACCTCGGCGCCCATCTTCGTCAGCGCCTCGGCCATCGCGCTCACGCGGTCGGTCTCCTTGTACCGGACGTGCTCGGCGTCGGTAATCCGGGTGACGCCGTCGGCGGCGGCCCCAAGCGTCGCGATGGTCGGCAGGAGGTCCGGCGTGTCCTCGACGCCGACCTCGATACCGGTCAGCGCGGACTTCGAGACGGTGATTTCGCCGCTGTCCTCGTCCCAGTCGAGGTCAGCCCCCATCCGGTCGAGGATGTCGACGATGGCGGCGTCGCCCTGGGCGCTGGGGAACGCCGACGTGACGCGCAGGCCGTCCTCGGCGGCGAGCGCGCCGGCCGCGAGCAGGTAGCTCATCGACGAGAAGTCGCCGGGGACGCTGTACTCGCCGCCGGTCGGCGCGTAGGACTGGCCGCCGGCGACGGTGAACCCGCCGTCGGTCCGCTCGGCGTCGACGCCGAAGTCGGCGAGCACCTCTAGCGTGATGTCGACGTACGGTGACGACTTGAGGTCGGTCGTCAGGTCGATGTCGATGCCGTCCGGCGAGACGGCCCCGGCCATCAGCAGGGCGGTGATGTACTGCGAGGAGACGTCGCCGGGGATTTCGACCGCGCCGCCGTCGACGCCGCCTCCGACCACGAGCGGAGCCTGCCCGTTCCGGCGGGTCGACTCGGCGTCGCCGTCCAGCTGTCCGATGGCGTCGAGCAGCGGCCCCTGTGGTCGCGAGCGCAGCGAGTCGTCGCCGGTCAGCACCGCGAGCTTGTCCTGCAGGGCGGCCGTGGCGGTGACCAGTCGCATCGTCGTCCCGCTGTTGGCACAGTCGATGACGTCGGCCGGCGTCTCCGGCCGGCCGTCGAAGCCGGTCACCTCGACCGTCGACCCGCCCTCGGAGAGCGAGACGCTGCCGCCGTAGGCCTCGACCGCCCGCATCGTCGCCCTCGTGTCCGCGCTCACGAGCGGGTCGCGGACGACCGCGCCGTCGGCGTAGCCCGCGGCCAGCACCGCCCGGTGCGTGTAGCTCTTCGACGGTGGGGCCTGTGCCGTCCCTGCGACCGTTGATTCGGCAATCGTGATGTCCATGCCCGGTCGGTAGCGGGCGTCCGACAAGAGGCTACCGCTCTCTCACCCGCGGGAAACGGCCTTGTGGCTGGCAGCGGTACCACCCCTATGGTCCCAGGGATGGACGGCGCGACCGCTGTCGTCACGGGCGCGAGCAGAGGCATCGGCGAACGGACGGCCCACGCGGTGGCGGACGCGGGCGCACACACGGTCATCTGCGCCCGCGACGCGGCGGCGCTCGACGCGGTCGCGGCCGACATCCGGGACGCGGGGGGTTCCGTGACCGCGGTGCGGGCCGACGTCCGCGACGAGTTCGACGTGGAACGGCTGGTCGAGACAGCCACGCGGGAGGGGGCGGGAGCGATACGGTACGTCGTCGCCAACGCCGGCGTCTACCACGGCACCGCCGGCCAGACGCCGCTCACCGAGGAGTCCTACGCCGCCTTCGACGACCACCTCCGGACGAATGCCCGCGGCGTGTTCGCGACGATACGCGAGGCAATCCCCCATCTCGAACCAGACGCCCGCGTCGTCGTCCCGACCGGCGCGGTCGCCCGCCAGGGGATGCCTGGCTACGGCTCGTACGCCGTCTCGAAGGCCGCCGCGGAGGCCGTCACCCGCGGGTTCGCCGCCGACCTCGAAATCCCGGTCGGGGCGGTCGACCCCGGACAGGTGGCGACGGACCTCTCCGGTGACGGTGGGCGCGACCCCGAGACGGTCGCCGAGATGGTGCTGTGGGCGCTCCGCGATGCGGCCCCGTCGGCGCTGGACGGCGGCGTCCTCGACTGGGGCGACTTCCGGTCGGCGACCCGCTGACCGCCACCGATGGGTTTATTAGTAACAGACCAGTGATTGTGGATAATGACTATTAACTCAAACTCGACTTTTAATAACGCCGGCCGGACATCCGCCGTCGGCATCGCGAGCGTCGTCGGCCTGGCGGTCCTGTCCGGCGTCGCGGTCGCCGGCGGGGCGCGGAAGGTCCTGGTCATCTCGTGGGTCGCGTTCGCGGCGATGGGACTGGGCGCGTGGCTCGGTGCGCGGGCCGACAAGACGAACCCCTATCGGCTGGTCTGGGGCTACGGCCTCGCCAGCGGCGCGATGGTCACGTCGGCGGCCATGTTCCTCGTCCCGCAGGCGATGGGGCTTGGCGGGCAAGCCGGTGCCGCGCGAATCGGCGGCGTCGGCATCGCCGCCGGGCTGGTCGTCGGCTACGGCACCCACACCATCGGCCATCGGCTGACCCACGTCGACACTTCCTTCGACATGACGACGCTCGCCATCGCCGCCCACGCGCTCTCGGCCGGGCTGGTCATCGGGCTGGTGTACGCGTCGATGCCCGACCTCGGCATCCTGCTCGGCCTCGCCATCGTCTCGCACAAGGGGCCGGCCGGCTACGCCGCCGCCCGTCGGCTCGGTCGCAACGGCAAGTCCGCCACCGCGCTGTTGCTCCCCGCGGCCGGCGTCGGCCTGACGGCCATTCCGTCCGCGCTCCTCCCGGTCCCGGAGTCCGCGGTGCTCAACGCGATCATCTTCGGGTTCGCCGCCGGCATCTTCCTCCACGTGGCGATGGACTTCCTGCCGAACTGCGAGGCCGGCAGCGAGATAGACGAGGTCTGTGAGCTGCACGACCACTCCCACGACCTGCTCGACGAGCTCCGGACCCACGCCGTCGGCTCCACGGTCGTCGGCGCGGCCGTCATCGTGCTGGCCTGGGTCGCCATCTGACGCCCTACCGCACGGGCATCGTCACGGAGACGCGGGTCCCCTCGGCGTCGGTCCGGATGTCGATGTCGCCGCCCACGTAGCTGATGAGCCAGTACGCGAACCACAGCCCCAGCCCGGACCCGTGTTCGAGCGGTTTCTCGTCGGCCACCTCGATGACGCGGCGCTCGCGGTCCGGGACGCCCGGCCCGTTGTCCGAAATCGTCACCGTCGCCGTCGTGCCGTGGCGCTCCGTCCGGATGACGACCCGCGGCGCTGCCGCCTCGGAGTGTTTGATGCCGTTCTCTATGAGTTCCTGTAGCGCCGGGACGACCTTCGCGTCTATCGTCGACGAGGCGACCGGGTCGCTCTCGACGACGAACTCGGCGTCGGGGTAGGCCGCGGCCAGCCCGTCCGTGATGTCTCCGAGAACGCCGTCGAGGTCGCGCTCGACGTCGTCGCCGACCGAGTCCGCGAGCAGTTCCTGGACGTGGTGGGCCTTCTCGCTGATGTCGAGCAGCGACTGGACGTTCGCCTTGATGGTCTCTAAGTGGTCGACGGCGTCGTCGTCGTCGACGAGTTCAGTCAGGATGTCCGCACGGCCGCTTATCGTCGTGCCATTGTTCCGGAGGTTGTGGCGGAGAATCCGGTGGAAGACGGTGAGCTGTTGCTCGCGCAGCCGCCGGCCGGTGATTTCGTCCTGCATCCCGACAAAGCCCTGTATCTCCCCGTCTGCGTCCTGAATCGGGGCGATGGTCTGGTTGCTGATGAACCGCTCACCGGACTTGCGCTCGTTTACGATTTCGCTCGTCCAGACCTCGCCGCGACAGATGGTGTCCCAGAGCCGCTCGTAGAACTGTTGGTCCTGTTCGCCGGACTTGAGTATCCGCGGCGTCCGACCGAGCGCCTCCTCGGCGCTGAAGCCGGTCAGCTCCTCGAACGCCGGGTTCACGTACTCGATGACGCCGTTCGTGTCCGTTATGAGAATCGCGTGGCCCGCGTGCTCGACGGCGTTTCTGAACCGCCGGAGCTCGCTGTTTTGCTCCCGGAGGTCCGCGACGAGTTCCTCGGTGTGGCTGCGCCGCGCGAGGAGGTTCGCGATAGTCCGAAAGAGCGCCTGCGTGTCCACCGGCGCGGTCACGACGTCGTTGACGACGAGTGGCCCCTCGGCGTCGTCGATGTCGGGCAGGTCGACTCTGGCCGACCGCCCCTCGTGACGGACCAGAATCACGGGGCAAAACACCGGGTCCGACCGGTCCTTGTACCGCTCTATCGCCGCCCTGTACTTCGGAAACGACGGCTCGTCGACGATGTGGAGGTCCGCCGCCCGGAACTCCTCGTCCGTGACCGGCGTGTGGTGCTCGGCCACGACCGACGCAAGCGCCTCCCGGTTGCCGTCGCCCGCCAGCAGTAGTTGGATGTCGCCCATCGTTAGCGGGTGGCCGACCGGCCGTCGCTGTCGCCCTGTTGCTCGGGAACGCCATCGAACACCCCGTGCATCCCCGAGACGGGGTCCCCGACTTGGAGTCCGTCGGCGGATATCTCGAAGCGGCGGGGCACCGCCTCGAACCCGCCGACGCGCTTCTTCAGCGCGCCGACGACCCGCTGGAGTTCCCCCTCGACCTCGATGTAGTTCTCGAAGACGATGTTGTCGGCGAGATAGCTGACGTTCTCGCTCGTGGGTTCGTGCAGGCCCGTCACGTCCCGGCGCTGGTCTATCAGGATGACGGCGGCGTTCTCTCGCGTGAGCTGCTGTGTCAGGGCGTGGAGTCGCCGGCGCAGTTCCACGCCGTCCTGTCCGTGCTTGATGGCGTTCTTGTAGCCCGCGATGCCGTCGACGACGACGAGTTCGGCCCCTCTCTCCGCGGCCTGTGACGTCACGCGGTTGGCGAACTCCTCGGGCGACAGCGCCAGCGACTCGATTTCCTCGACGTGGAGCGCCCCCGTCCCGCGCAACTCCGAGACCGGTGTCCCGAACGTCTCACAGCGGTGCGTGAACGTGTCGATGGACTCGTCGAACAGGTACGCCAGCGCCGGGGAGCCGTCCGCCGCCGCCGTGGCCAGAAACGCCGTCGCCGTCGTCGACTTGCCGACGCCGGAGGGGCCGCTGAGAATCGTCACCGTCCCGCGTTCGAGCCCGCCGTCGAGAAGCGAGTCCAGTTCCGGTATCCCGGCGGCGAACTGCTCGGGGTCGAACGACCGCGTCCGCTGGCGCGGTTCCAGCGCCGGATAGACCTCGACGCCGGACTCGCGGATTTCCATCCCGTGTGAGCCGTCCTGCTGACCGATGCCGCGATGCTTGCGCAGCCGAACCCGCCGCCCCGCCTTCTCGTCGCCGTAGCTGAGCGAGATGATGCCGTCGCTGAGGGACCTGAGCTGCGTGTCCATCTCGTTGCTCGGCGTCTTGGTCGCCAGCACGGTCGTCTCCCTGTCCTGCAGGAACCGCGCGAAGGCGATGACGCGCTTGCGGAACTGGTACTCGGTCGGTTCGAGGTACTGGAAGTGCGTTATCGGGTCGAGGAGGACGCGGTCCGGGTCGACCGTCTCGATGGCCTCGCGGATGTCGGAAATCAGGTGGCCGTCCTCGACGTCGCGCGGTTTGACCACGTCGTAGGACTCCGCTTCCTCGAAGAACTCCGAGTCGGGGCCCACGTCGAGAAACGTCGCTTCGCCGATGTCGATGCCGAGTTCGGCGGTGTTGGCGAGCAGGTCCGCGGCCGACTCCTCGGCGTGGATGAACAGCACGTCGTCGCCGGCCTCCAGCCCCGCTTCGAGGAACTGCGCGCCGAGCAGTGTCTTGCCGGTGCCCGGCGGTCCGATGACGAGATAGAGCCGCCCTTCCACCAGCCCGCCTCTGAGAAGGGAATCGAGTCCGGAGATACCGCTGGAAAGCCGCGTGAACTGCTGCGAGGGAGAGGACATAGAGCGGAGTACCGGACGGTGATTAATAAGTATCTCGCGAGCTACCGACGCGTGATAACGGTGGACGCCGTGCCCGGCCGCGCCTCGCTCGCGTCCTACTCCTCCAGCAACTGCTCGGCCAGAATCGGGACGAACCTGCGCGATCCACCTTTTTTTCGTCTCCTCCTCCGTTCGCGTCGCTCACTCCGGAGACATCCTCGAAAACCTGGACGAAAAAGCGCTCGCTTCGCTCGCGTCCTACTCCTCCAGCAACTGCTCCGCCAGAATCGGGACGAAAGTACCGATATCTGTGACCATCCCGACCGCCTGGGCGGAGCCCCGGTCGAGCAACTGGGTGACCGTCGCGGGGTTGATGTCGACGCAGACGACTCGCGTCGTCGACGGGAGGCAGTTCCCGACGGCGACCGAGTGCAGCAGCGTCGAGAGCATCAGCACCATGTCGGCCTCGTGGGCCTGCTCGCGGATGGCGTTCTGAGCCTCGACGGCGTCGGTGATGGTGTCGGGCAGCGGGCCGTCGTCCCGGATGGACCCGGCCAGCACGAACGGGCGGTCGTTGTCGACGCACTCGTACATGACGCCGGACTCGATGGTCCCCGATTCGACGGCCTCTGCGATGCCGCCCTCGCGGATGACCTCGCTGATGGTGTAGATGTGGTGCTTGTGACCGTGGCGGGGGTGGTCCAGGCTCTCGGTGTCCATCCCGAGCGACGTGCCGTAGATGTCGCGCTCGATGTCGTGGACGGCGAAGCCGTTGCCCGCCGAGAGCATGTCGACGTAGCCCTCGCGGACGAGCCGCGCGAGGTCTTCGCGCGCGCCGGAGTGGATGAGCGCCGGGCCACAGACGGCCAGCACCTTGCCGCCCTCCTTTTTCGTCTCGCGGATGGCGTTCGCTATCTTGCGGATGGTCGACTCCGAAGGGCGCTCCGAGGAGACGCCGCCCTGCATGAAGCCGAACGCGCCGCCGGAGTCGCGCGGGCGCTCCGGGGGCTGGACCTTGATGCCGGTCTCGTCGGTGACGACCATGTCACCTTCTTCGATGGCGTTCAGGACCTTGGTGAAGGCGCGCGGGCCGTCTTCACTGTCCTCTACCACGACGGCGCAGTCCATCTCCATGTCCTCGACCTCGACCCACTCGCCCTCGTAACGGATGTACGTGGGGTGGTTCGTCGTCGAGTAGAAGCCGTGCGGGACGACCTGGTCGTCGGGCGCGGGGACGAGCGTGGCGTCTTTCGGGTCCGAGGGATTGACGCCGTGCTGGTGGAGTTCGTGGACGATGGACTGGAGCTGGTCTTCGTCGTCGGCCTCGACGAGCATCCGGGCGTAGGACTCCTCGTCCTTGTGACGGCCGATATCGAACTCCTCGACGGAGAAGGACCCGCCCAGGTCCATGATGATGCCGAAACAGGACTGCATCATCCCGGAGTCGATGATGTGGCCTTCGAGCTCGACTTCGCGAGAGACGGTCATGGCGGAGACATGGAGGCAGGTGTGTAAGACGGTTTTGGGTCCCGGCTACTGCCCGTCGACGTGTCGCTGGACCGTCCAGGACTGCGCCTCGCCGGTCCCCCGAAGGCGCTCGAAGAACCGCCGCAGGCCGTCGGACTCCGTGGTCGGCAGGACGTGCAACCGGACCGTCCCGTCGCGGACGGCGACGCGGAACACGTCGGCCGTCTCCTCGTCGCGGACCAGCCACAGCGGCATCGGCAGGTCGTGGAAATCCCCGTAGCGATACGGCCCGTCGGCGAGGATGTCGGCGACTGTCTCAGCCAGGTCCGGCATCGCCCGCTCGGTGTCGGGGGTGAGCCTGAACTCCGTGCCGCCCTCGTACTCCACCCCGCTCCCGTGGGGGAAGCGCCGCTGTGGGTGGGCGGGGATGGTGAACGAGGGGTCCGTCGTCATCTACGAAGTGGTTGGACGCGATACAAGTTAAATTCGCGGGCGCGGTCAGCCGCCCAGAAAGAGGTCGACGACCACGTCGCCGTCCGGGCCGCGGTAGAACTCCGTGTAGCCACAGTTCGTACAGGAGACGGTTTTGAACCGCCGGTTCTGTACGTCGAAGAACTTCGTGAGCCCCGCGCCGGTCGTCGCTATCTCGTCGACTTCGGCCGTCTCGTGGCCACACTTCGGACAGCCGGCGTCGTCCATGTCCGACGCGTCGCCCGCTCCGAGCCGTTCCAGGCCGTCTTCGGGCGGGCGCGCATCGTCGAGCGACGACTGGCAGGAGCGACAGTACGACCAGGAACCGGCCGCCTTCGACCCGCAGGTCCGGCAGTAGACGAAATCGTAGTCCGTCGCCTCGTCGTTCGAGGGCATATCTCCGTGTTCGCGTGGCCGTGTCAAATATCCACGGCCGGCGCTGTGCGTTCGAGACGGCGGGGCCACCCTCCGGGCCGGTACTGCTGGATTTATCCGCCACCGGCCCCTGTCTTCGGCTATGTGCGGCCGCTACAGCCTGTTTGCGCCCCGCGAGGACGTCGAGGCGCGGTTCGACGCCGCGTTCGACTTCGAGTACGAGCCGCGGTACAACGCCGCCCCGAGCCAGGACCTGCCGGTCGTCACCGACGACTCGCCCGGGACGATTCAGCGGATGGAGTGGGGGTTGATTCCGTCCTGGGCCGACAGCCGGTCGGACCACGGCCACATCAACGCCCGCGCCGAGACGCTGGCGGAGACGCGCTCGTTCGCCGAGGCCTACGAGTCACGGCGCTGTCTGGTCCCCGCGGACGGGTTCTACGAGTGGGTCGAGACGAGCGACGGCAAACAGCCCTACCGCGTGGCGCTGCCGGACGACGACCTGTTCGCGATGGCGGGGCTGTACGAGCGGTGGGAGCCGCCACAGCGCCAGACCGGGCTCGGGGAGTTCGGCGCGAGCGGGGGTGAGTCGGGCGGCGAGGACGACGTCGTCGAGTCGTTCACGATTGTGACGACCGAGCCGAACGACGCCGTCGCTGACCTTCACCACCGGATGGCCGTCGTCCTCGACCCGTCGGAGGAGTCGACGTGGCTGCGGGGCGATGTCGGCGACGCGGCGGCACTGCTGGACCCCTACGACGGGCCGATGCGGAGCTACCCGGTTTCCTCGGCGGTCAACAGTCCGGCCAACGACTCGCCGGAACTCATCGAACCGGTCGGGTAGGTCGACCGGGCGCAGTCACTCGCTGGCCGCGTGCTGTCGCTTGAACTGGTGGAGCATCTTCCAGAGCGTGTCCTCGTCGACCTTGTTCTCGGTGGCGGCGAGCTGGCGGTACAGGCCCTCTGAGACGGTAATCTCGGGCATCACTGGTGGAATAGTAGCGAGGTGACATAAGCTTCCGGAGACTCGGAACCGAGTGAACCTATTCAGCCCGCAGTATTATGGGTGCAGAGTTAGGCCGACCAACCGTCTTCCACCGACGTATGCAGTCGTACGCCCAGCGAGACGACGGGACCGTCGCAGCCAGCGTGACCGAACTCATCGGCGACACGCCGCTGGTCTGTCTCGATAGCTTCGCGGACAATCTGTTCGGCAAGGTCGAGGCGGCGAATCCCTACTCGGTCAAGGACCGCATCGCGCTGTACATGGTCGAGGCGGCCGCCGACTCCGGCGACCTCCCCGACGACGGGACGGTCGTCGAGGCGACCAGCGGCAACACCGGCATCGGACTGGCCGCGGTCTGTGCCGCCCGGGGCTACGACTGCGTGTTGACGATGCCCGAGTCCATGAGCGAGGAGCGCCGGCAGTTGCTGTCGGGGCTGGGCGCGGACCTCGAACTCACGCCGGCCGACGGCGGGATGAGCGCGGCCATCGAGCGCGCGAACGAACTCGCGGACGCGCCGGGAACCGTCCGCGCCCGGCAGTTCGAGAACGAGGCGAACCCGCGGGCCCACCGCGAGACGACGGGCCCGGAAATCTGGTCGGACACGGGCGGCGACGTGGACGCCGTCGTCGCCGGCGTCGGGACCGGCGGGACGATTACCGGCATCTCGGAGTACATCGAGGAGGAGGTCGGCGCGGACCTCACCTCGGTCGCCGTCGAACCGAACCAGTCGCAACTGCTCTCGGCGGCCGACCCGGACAGCCACGACATCCAGGGTATCGGTCCCGGGTTCGTCCCGGACATCCTCCGCCGGGACCTCGTCGACGAGGTGCGGACCGCGAGCAAGGCGGACTCCACCGAGGCGGCCCGCCGACTCGCCAGCGAAGCGGGCATCATGGTCGGCATCTCATCGGGGGCGGCGCTGCACGCGGCCACGGCGTACGCGAGCGAACACCCCGACGAGACGGTGGTCGTCGTCCTGCCGGACACCGGCGAACGCTACCTCTCGACGGACCTGTGGGACGGCGGCGACTGAGCGGGCCTCACCGGACGAACTCGTGGGGGTCCGTGTCCTCGGTCAGTACGCGCCCGTCGTCCGCCGTCTCGAACGCCTCGCCGGCCAGCAGAAGGTACAGCGAGCACCCGGTGGCGAGGAGGATACCCGCGAGCGGGACCGCGAACGTCGAGCCCGCCACGAGGGGGAGAAGTTGGACGACGGCGATACCGCCGAACGCGACGACGCCGACCCAGCGGCTCCACGGTTTCCGGAGCGCGAGCGCGATGCCGGTGGGAACGAGGAGCAGTCCCAGCACGGCCTGACTGCCCGCACGGATGAGTGCGCCTGCCGACCCGAGCGAGGAGACGAGTGTCAGTCCCCCCGAGAGGGCGTTGACGCCACCGAGGCCAAGCGCTAGCACTGCGACGGCGTACAGGCCCGCCTCGCCGTGGTTGTCGAGCATATTACGACACTGAGCAGGCGTGATAAATGCTTTCTGTGGTGTCGCCCGTCCGATGAGCGGTTTACTGGACGCGGCCGAACGCCAGCGTGCCGCTGATGCTCTCGATGTACGCGTCGACGACCTGGCCCTCGCGCGCGCCGGAGACGAAGATGGTGTACTTACCCTTCTCGGCGACGCCGTCGCCCTCGCGGCCCGTGCCGGTTATCTTGACCTCGTAGGTCTCGCCCTCTTCGAGCGTGGGGCGGTCCTGCTGTGCGGTCGAACTCGCGCCCTTGGCGACCGGGCGGAACGCACCGCAGGCCTGACAGCGCAGCATGTCGACGCCGTCCTCGTTCTTGAGGACGGTGTCGGGCAGGCCACACTCGGAACAGGTGACGTACTCTGCGACGTACGCGTCAACGGCGGCGTCGAAGTCAGCCGTGTCGAACGAGCCGTTGTAGCGGGCCTCGCCGCCGTCGAACTGGCCGTTGGTCCCGAACTCGCGCTGGATGGCCCGGTGGAGATGCTGGGGGTCCCGCGAGACGGCGTCGGCGATGGCTTCGAGGTTCGTCAGGCGTGTGAACGCCCCGTCGGTCTGGCCCTCGGGGTCCGGAATCGAGAGCCGCTCGCCGGCTTCTCGGGGCTGGTCTGGTAACACGTCGTACGCACGCTGCAGAGCGGACTCGTAGTTCATACGCATCAGACGGTGCTGGCACGTAAATGGATTCCGTCACATCTGTGGTTATGTATCGGCCGATGATATTAATATCAAGAGTGGACGAATCACTGACATGGACCAGTACGAACGGCCGGGGGAGACGGTACGACTGTCTCCCGAGCGACTCGATACGCTGCTTCGGGCGCTGGCAGCCGAACCGAGGCGGCTGACGTATATCTATCTCGACGAACACGAGTCGGCTGCAATCGAGCCCCTCGCTGACGCGGTCGTGGAGTGGTCGCGGGCGCGCAGTCGGACCACCGACCCTCCCGACCGCGCCCACATGCCCACCGCGCTCCACCACCGCCATCTCCCGGCCCTCGACGAGGCCGGCATCGTCTCCTACGACGCCGACGAGCAGACCGCGGCGCTGGCGTCGCTGTCGCCCGCCACGACCGAGGTTCTCTCGAAGATACTCGACCTCGACGCCGTTGGACCGAGCCGCGAGGACTGAACGCGGTCGCTACTCCGGACACGCCAGCGGCACCCGAAGCCCGAGTCCGTCGCGCTCTATCGGCGTCCCGAAGGGCCGAGAGCGCGCTCTGAGCGTCTCACGGAGCCACTCCGCCACTGCGTCGTCGGCGCGCCGGACCTGCGCGTACGCGTTCTCGACCGGCGTGAGTTCGAGCGCGGCCAGCCGCCCGCCTTCGACGCGGAGTTCGAACAGGAAACTCCGGTCGTTGCGGTATCCCTCCTTGACAGCGTAGTCGTCGACGAAGTTGCCGGTGTCGTACATGATGGGACGGCCGCGGTACACTTCGACGCCCTGGAGGACGTGGGCGCTGTGGCCGTGGACCACATCGGCCCCGCGGTCGACGAGCCAGCGGGCGAACGCCCGCTGTGTCTCGCCCGGTTCGGTCACCCAGTTCGGCCCCCAGTGGGCGGTGACGACGAGCAGGTCCGGGTCGGCGTCGCGGGCCGCCGCCAGTGCTCCGCCGACACGCCGCCGAGTCAGCGGGTGGCTCGGGTCCAGCGGCGCGTAGGCCGTCCCGGGACGGTTCCGACTGGCGGCGTAGCCCGGCGACTGGTCGGTGACGGCGACGACGGCGAGAGTGAGCTCGCCGACTTCGACCACCGCAGGCTCGAACGCGGCCTCCCTGTCCGACCCGGCCCCGGCCGCGGCGACGCCGCCGTCCGCGAGGTGCGCCGTGGTGTCCGTCAGCGCCGCCGGTCCGAAATCGAGCAGGTGGTTGTTCGCCAGCCCCGCGCAGGTCACCTCGGCACGCTCTAGCGCCGGCACGGCCCAGTCGGGGGTCGCTCGGAAGTGGAACGTTCGGCCCGGTCGCGGGTCGCCCCGCGTCGAGACGCAGCACTCGAGGTTCGCCACGAGGCCGTCGAGCGACCGGAGCCGGTCGAGCATCGACCCCCAGACAGCGGTCGGCCCCTCGGGGTCGTCGCGCCAGCGCTCGTCGACGCTCCGGCCCAGCATCACGTCGCCGACGAAGCCGAGCCGGAGCGCCTCGTCGGTGGGGACCGACGGCGGACACGTCACGGCCACCTCGCTCGCGCCGCCGAGACAGCCGGCGAGACCACCGACGCCGGCGAGGGCGAGGCCGGCCCGCGAGGCGTCCGCGAGAACGCGCCGTCGCATCGGAGACACGTGGAGAACTGAGGGCGGGACCGACCTTGAATCTCGGCCCCGCTACGCCCCGTCGACGACGTGGGCGTCGGCGGGGTCGAAGCCGACGGTCACCGTCCCCTCGGGCGGGTCCTCGGCCCGGAGCAGGACCTCGCGGCCCGCCCAGTCGAGGTGGACGCGCGTGGTCTCGCCGAGGAACTCCGCGCTCGTCACGTCCGCCGTCAGTTCGTTCCGGCCGGCGTCGACGGCGAGGCGCTCCGGGCGGACGCAGACGGTGAGCCGGTCCCCGACAGTGGCCGACGCGTCGGCCGCGTCGGCATCGAGCGCGACGGCGAACGCGGCGTCACCGACGGCCACGTCCGCCAGCCGCCGCCCGTCCTCGTCGGTCCGCACCGCGGTCACGTCGCCGGCGAAGACGTTGTTGTCGCCGACGAACGTCGCCACGAACTCGGAGGCCGGTCGGTGGTAGACGGTCCGCGGCGGCGCGACCTGCTCGACCCGGCCCTCGTTGAGCACGGCCACGCGGTCTGACACCGCCAGGGCCTCCTCCTGGTCGTGGGTGACGTAGACGGTCGTGATGCCGAGTTCCCGCTGGATCTCGCGGACCTGCACGCGGAGGCGCTCGCGGAGCTTCGCGTCCAGCGCGCTCATCGGCTCGTCGAGCAGGAGCACGTCCGGGCCGGGGGCGAGCGCGCGGGCCATCGCCACCCGCTGGCGCTGGCCGCCCGAGAGGGTGTCGGGGTCGCGGTCGCCCATCCCACCGAGGTCCACCAGGTCGAGCAGGTCGGCCACCCGCTCGTCGGCGCTGACGCCGCCGGGCGGGTCGGTGAACCGGAGCCCGTACGCAACGTTCTCGCCGACGCTCATGTGCGGGAACAGGGCGTAGTTCTGGAAGACGACGCCCACGTCGCGGTCCTCCGGGGGAACGCCGGCGACGGACTCGCCGCCGAACCGGACCGTCCCCGCCGTCGGCTCCTCGAAGCCGGCGACGAGCCGGAGCGTCGTCGTCTTGCCACAGCCGGAGGGACCGACCAGCGTGAAGAACTCCCCCTCGCGGACGGACAGCGAGAGGTCCGAGACGGCGGTCGTCTCGCCGTAGCGCCGCGTGACGCCGTCGAGGGAGACGGCCGGCGGGCCGTCGAGGTCGCCCTCGCCACCGCCGCCCGGCGGGCGTTCAGAAGCCAACGTCGTCACCCCCGAGGCGGTCGATGAGCAGGAAACTCGCGCTGGTGACCACCAGCAAAACGACGCCCATGGCCGTCGCGGGGCCGAGCCGACGGCCGATGAACCGCTCGATTGCGATTGGCATCGTGAACTGGCTCGTCCCGGAGGCGAGGACGACCGTCGCCGAGAACTCCCCGATGGAGATGGCGAAGGCGAACGCCGCGCCGGCGACGACGGCGGGCCACACGAGCGGGAGTTCCACGTCCACGAGCGCCCTGGCGCGCGGCGCGCCGAGCGCGCGGGCGGATTCGACCAGCGTGTGGTCGATGCCTTCCAGTCCGGGCGCGACCGTCCGGACGACGAACGGGTAGCCGGCGACGGCGTGGGCGGCGACGATGGCGAGGCCGCCGCCGACGGCGAGTCGCGTCCCGCCGACCTCGACGCCGAAGACGAGGCCCCGAAGCAGGCCCAGGCCGACGACGATGCCCGACACGGCAAGCGGGGCCATCGCCACCGCGTCGACGACCTTCCGGCCGCGGTAGTCCCGCGTCGTGAGGACGGCGACGACGACGCCCATCGGGAGCGCGACGGCGAGGGAAGCGACGCCGAACAGCAGCGAGTTCCTGACCGCGTCCCAGGGCTTGACCTGGAACGACGCGCCGGTCGTCTGGCGGTCGATGAGGAACTGGTAGTGCGCCAGCGTCAGCCCCTCCGGCCCGCTGAGGCTGGCCAGCACCATGCTCGCTATCGGCGCGACGAACACCGCCAGCGCGACGGCGGCGTAGGCGGCGAGCCCCATTCTGGGAAGCAGTTCCCGGACCGAGAGCGACGGAGGCGTCAGCGGCCGCCGCGGGAGCGGGCGAATCCCCCGCGACCGGACGGTGTGGCGCGCCTCGTAGCGGAGGTACGCGTACAGCAGGCCCAGCGAGATGCCGAGCTCCAACAGGGCGAGCGCGGCCGCCTCGGCGTACTCCAGGTCGCGGATGAGCCGGTAGACGAACACCTCGACGGTCGCCAGCTGGAACCCGCCCAGCGCGAGGACGATGGGGAAGGTAGAGAAGGTGAACACGAAAGTCAGCGCCGCCCCCATCAGCACCGACGGGTACAGCTGCGGGGCGACCACGTCGCGGAACGCCCGGGCCGGGCTCGCGCCGAGGCTCCGGGCCGTCTCGACCGCGCTGGCGTCGACGGACTCCCAGGCGGCGGTCGTCACCCGCGCCACCAGCGGCGCGTTGTAGAAGGCGTGGGCGACGACGACGGCTTCGAGCGTGAACAGGAGATTGACCTGCCCGAGACCGAGCGCGCCGAGGACGGCGTTGAGCGTCCCGCGCTGTCCGAACGTGGCGACGAAGCCGACGGCGACCATGATGGACGGGAGGACGAAGGGGAGAATCGTCAGTGACCGGAGCGTCCGCCGGCCGGGGAACTCGAACCGGGCCAGCAGATACGCCGCGGGCAGCCCCAGGGCGACGCTTGCGACCGTCGACAGCGCCGCCTGGTACGCCGTGAAGCCGATGACACCGAGCCGGCGGTCCGGCGCCAGCGCGCTCTCGACGACCGCGGCTATCGGCTCGCCCGCGAGCAGGCGGGCCGGCTCGCCGAGGTAGAACGGGTCCCGGAGTATCGAGACGAACACCCGCGCGGTCAGGCGGCCGTCTACGAGCACGCTGTCGACGAACACCGTCGCCACCGGGTAGTAGAAGATGCCCAGCAGCAGGGCGACCGTCGCCGCCGCGAGCGCCAGCAGCGCATGGCGTTCGACGCTGTCGCGAACCGCGCGGCGTCGCCCGCCGTGGCCACTACCGCCGGCCTCGTCGTCCCCGCCACCGTCGGAATCTCGGGCCACGGTCGCGGTCAGTTCGAGGCGAACTGCCGTTCCCAGTCGGATATCCAGCCCGAGACCGAGCCTCTGAGTTCGTCGTAGCCGAAAGTGACCGGCTCCGGGGGCTCCTGTGCGAGTTCGGCGTAGTCCGCGGGGAGTTCGGCGGACTCGGTCGCCGGGAACTGGACGTTCCGGACGGCGATTTCGCCCTGAATATCCGGACGCAACAGGAAGCCCATGAACTCACGGGCGAGGGTGGGCGTGTCCGCTCCGTCGAACACCGCCATCCCCTCGGGGTTGGCGTAGCCCTGGTCGTTCAGGAAGCGAATCTGGTGTTCCGACAGGTCGGCGTCGTTCTGGTCGGCGAACACCTGGTCGGTGGAGTAGGAGACGACCATCGGGGCCTCGCCGCCCGACCAGGCGCTGTAGGCGTCGCTCCACGACCCGAGGACCCGGACGTCGTTGTCCTGCAGGTCGCTCCAGTAGTCCAGGTAGCCGTCGGGGCCGAACTGCTTGATTGTGTGCAGCAGGAACGCCCGTCCGGTCGCGGAACTGGCTGGGTTCTGCGTGATGAGGTCGCCGGCGTGCTCCTCGGCCAGCAGGCCCTCGAACGTCTCCGGCGCGGTGGTCGCCGTGCCGTCGAACACCAGGCTGATGTAGCCGGTGTCGTAGGGAATCGCCCGGCCGTCGGGGTCGAACTGCAGGCCCGGCTTGATGTCGTCTCGCCCGGCTACGTCGCCGACGTCGGCGAACAGCCCGTCGTCGAGCGTCTCGTCGACCCGGACGAGGTGGTCGGTGTTCAGGCCGAGGTACATGTCCGCCTCGATGTCGACGCCGGCGTTGCGGCGCTCGATGTAGTGGTTGAGTTCGTTGCTCGGCGTCTGCCAGACCAGTCGGGCGTCGAACTCCTCCTCGAAGCGCTGTTTCACCCACGCGCCCGGACTCGTCGACGGCGAGTCGATGAACGCGCTGTAGGTCCCGACGACGAGCGTCTCCTCGGACCCGTCGGCGTCGCCCGTTGTCGTCCCGGCGGGCGTCGACTCGTCCGTGCTCGACCCATCGCCACCGCCGCCCAGTCCGGCACAGCCTGCGACGGAGAGCGATGCCGCCGCGCCGGCCGCTGTCAGGAACGAACGTCTATCCATTACTCCGTGGTCACACCCAGTGGTACTTAACCCCGCTGTTCCCGCTACCGGACACAGCTTTTTGCTCGTCCGCTCCGAGCGTGGTGGTACGAAATGTCCCGCGACGTTCTCAATCGGGCTCCCGACGACCGCATCCAAGCGCTGGATGCGGACGGCGAAATCGTCGCGCCCGACCTCATGCCGGACCTCTCCGACGAAGCGCTGGTGTCGATGTACCGCGACATGCGCTTCGCCCGCCGGTTCGACGAGCGGATGATAAGCCTCCAGCGGCAGGGCCGGCTCGGCACCTACTCGTCGCTGGCCGGCCAGGAAGGTGCCCAGGTCGGGTCGACCTACGCGCTGGCCGATGCGGACACTATCTTCTACCAGTACCGGGAACACGGCACGCTCGTCGCCCGGGGGCTCCCCTGGGAGTACGTCCTCTACTGGATGGGCCACGAGGCGGGCAACGCGGCCATCGGCGACGTGAACGTGTTCCCGCTGAACATCTCCATCGGCGCGCACCTTCCCCACGCGGTCGGGTGGTCGTGGGCGGCAAAGGGCAAGGGCGACGAGCGGGTCGGCGTCGTCCACTTCGGCGACGGGGCCACGAGCGAGGGGGACTTCCACGAGGCGATGAACTTCGCCGGCGTGTTCGAGACGCCGACGGTGTTCTTCTGCAACAACAACCAGTGGGCCATCTCCGTGCCGCGGGAGCGCCAGACCGCCAGTCAGACGCTGGCACAGAAGGCCGACGCCTACGGCTTCGACGGCGTCCAGGTCGACGGCATGGACCCGCTGGCGACCTACACCGTCACCGAGGCCGCCCGTGAGCGGGCCGTGGGGGCCGACGGAAGCGAGGCCGAGCCTGTCTTCGTCGAGGCGGTGCAGTACCGCTTCGGCGCGCACACGACCGCCGACGACCCGGACGTGTACCGCGACGACGCTGAGGTCGAGGAGTGGCGCGAGCGGGACCCACTAGCCCGTATGGAGGCGTTCCTCCGGAACTGCAATCTGCTGGACGACGGGAAACTCGACGTGATGGACGACACCATCGACGAGCGCCTCGGCGAGATTATCGACACCGCCGAGGCCCACGCGGCGGACCCGACGGACCTCTTCGCCGACGTGTACGCGGCGTCGACGCCGAACATCGACGACCAGCGAGAGTACTTCGAGGCGCTCCGCGAGCGCCACGGCGACGACGCCCTGCTGGAGTCCGAGTAGCTGACCGAGCCTGTTATTGCTATCCCGTCGTTTCCGTCTACTGTGACAGAGTGGCCACCGGTCGACCCCGCCGACGCGACGGCCGTTGCACAGCAGCGCGACGAACTGGTCGCGGCGGTCCGCGACCACGCCGGCCAGGTCGCCTACCAGCTCGCTCGGCTGGAGGGCGGCGACTACGGGCAGGCGGACATCGAGACCGACCGCGGCGAGTGGACCGTGAAATACGAGGGCGGCGACCTGGAGTACCTCCGGTTCTCGCCCTCGCGGGGCTCGGACACCTACGTCATCTCGACGAAACAGCCGCCCGAGCCGGAACCGCTGGCCGACGCGCTCGCCGACTACGACGCCTTCGTCGAGGGGTTCAACGACTACGTCGCCTCGCTCGACGGCGTCCTCGACGACGTGTCGACCGACTTTCCCGACATCGCCACCACCGACGGCGTCGTGGTCGAGCGCGACCGCGTCCTCGGGCGCATCCGCGACGTCTGTGACCGAATCGCCCGGGAACTCCAGCGCTACGAGGGCGGCGACTACGGGACCTTTACCAGCCGAATCGGGGGCACGCGCTGGGAGCTGAAGTGGGACACGGACGGGGCGTCGTATCTCCGGGTCGGCGGCAGCAGCGGGCTCTACCTCCTCTCGCAGTACGAACCGCCCTCGGCGGCCGACATCCGCGAGTACGCCCCGCAGTTCGCGGCCTTCGTGGCCGCGTACAACGACCACGTCGAGGACCTGGAATCGGACCTCGGAACCGTCGACCTCTGACTGGCCGGTCCCGCTTTCGACACCGTCTCTCGCCGAGCGGCCGGTGTGTCGGTCGCGTATCCTGCTGTCCCGGCTAACCGCCATACTGCAGCCGGATTACTACAGAATACCACCGAACGATATGTCGGCAGTGTTTTGAGGGGGCATCTCCCAAACCGGAGGTATGAGTCGGACCGAAACCGTCGACAGTTCGGCCGTCAGCAGGGGTACCGTGGGTGACTACGTCGAGGCGATGGGGCCGTCCTGGATTGCGGGGGCAATCGCCGCCGGCCCGGCGACGATTGCCAGCCTCGTCACCGCGGGCGGCGCGTTCGGCTACAGCCTCCTGTGGGTCGTCGTCCTCTCCGCGGGGGCGGGGGCGCTGGCCCAGTACCTCGCCATGCGGTTGGGACTGCTGACCGAGCGGGGCATCGTCGGCGTCGTGGAGGACCACCTCGGCGACGCCTGGGCGTGGCTGCTCGTCGGCGACGCAGTACTTGCCGCCGGCGTCGCGCAGTTAGTCATCATGAAGACCGTCGCCACTGTCTCGGCGACGGTGACCGGTATCGACGCGCGGGTCTGGGGCGTCGCCTGGGCGCTCCTGCTGGCCGCGGGGCTGGCCGGCGGCGGCTACCGCTTTCTGGAACTGGGCGCGAAAGTCCTCGTCCTGCTCGTGGTCGTCGCGTTCGTCGCCAGTCTGTTCGTCGTGCCCATCGACGCCGGCGCGGCGGTGAGCGGCCTCGTTCCGTCCGTTCCATCCGGGAGCGCGCTGGTCGCGGCCGGCATCCTCGGCGGCGCGGTCCACATCACGCTCATCACGATGCACTCCTACACGATGCGGGCACGGGGCTGGACTCGCGACGACTACGACCTCGCGACGGTCGACGTGGGCGCATCGATGCTCGTGGCCTTCGGCGTCTACAGCCTCGCCATCTTTCTGGTGACGGCGAGCGTGCTCACCTCCGGGGACCTCACGACGGTCGGCGCTGCGGAGGCGCTCGGTCCCCTGGTCGGCGACAGCGCCCGCTGGCTGTTCCTGCTCGGTCTGTGGGGCGCTGCCGTCTCGACGCTCGGGGGCAACACCATCGTCCCGCCGTTCCTGCTGGCCGATAAGCTCGGCTGGGGCACCACCATCGAGGACGGTCGCTACCGCGGGCTGCTCGTCGCCGTCGCGCTGCTGTCCGCGCCGGGGGCGTTCATCGGCGGGAACGTGCTCGGCCAGCTCGTCCTCGTGCTCGCGCTCGGGACCGTCGGCACGCCCTTCGTCATCGCCGTCGTCCTCTATCTCCTGAACTCCGATGCGGTCCCGGAACCGAACTCGACGCTGGCCAACGTCGGCGGGCTGGCCCTCCTCGCGGTCTCGGGCGGCCTGGCCGCGAACTTCGTCGTCGAACAGCTCGGCGGCGGCGTCGGCCCGCTGTCCGGGTTCGTGCTGGCCTTCGCCGTCGCGCTCGGGCTCGCCATGGCCGGCCTCGGCGGGAAGTTCCTGCGGGAGGAACTCCTCGCGTGACCGGCGTCGAGGTCCCGCTCTCGGGGTCGACGCTAGTCGTCGGCCGGTCGAACGCCGGGAAGACGCGGACGACCGCCGCCGCCCTCGACGCCTGGCTCGACCGCGAGGGGCCCGACGGCGTCGTCGTCCTCGACTTCGCGCCCGAACTCGAACGGGACGGGACCGTCCTCGGCGGCCGCCTCGACCGATTCACCACCGTGCCGGAGTCGGTCTGGGTCGGCCGTATCGACGCCAGCGCCCCCCGAGCCGAGAGCGAGACGGCTGACGGGGCGGTCGCGCTCGCTCGGGAGAACGCCCGGCGTGCCGAGCGACAGCTGGACGCGCTCCCGGCGGCCCCGCGAGCGGTGTTCGTCAACGACGCGACGATTCCGTTCCAGCACACCGCCGCCGCGGTCGACCGGCTCACCGCGTACTGCGACGGGGCGGACGTGGCCGTCCTCAACGCCTTCGACAGCGACGAACTGGGCGTCGACGACCCGGTCTCGCGGGCCGAGCGGGACGCGCTCGACCGGCTCCGGCACTGGGCCGACCGGACCGTCGACCTGTCGTAGCGAGCGGGACAGAGCGCCCGCCGGGATTTCGTCCCGGTTCGCCGCGCCGACCGGCCGTTACCCGCCGCGTTTCCGGAACCAGACGCGCTCGCCGACGGGGCTCTCGCCGTCGTCGATGTCGAGCCGACTGACGAACAGGTCCCGGATAGCCACGGTGACGACGAGTTCGCTCTGCTCGCCGGACTCGTCTTCGACGGTGACGACGCAGTGGCCGTCCCGCTCCGTCAGCCCGGTGACCGTGCCGACCGTCCAGCGGTCGCGGTGGTGTGACGGCTCCCGTGCGTGAATGCGGTCGTGGTCCATCGGGCCGGCTTCACCGGTTCCACTCGTAGAACCACCACGCGCCGCCCAGCACCATCAGCCCGACGCCGAGCGTCGAAGTCGCAGGCTCTGGAATGATAAACAGCACGAGTCCGGTGAGCACCATCCCGACCGGTTCGAGTTCGTCGAGGAACTTCGTGAAGTCCATGTCCGGTGGTTCGCCCGCCTGTGGTATAGAGGTTCGTCCGGTCGCGGGCGAGAACGGCGTCGCTCAGCGAAAGCGGAACGTTTCGAGGTTCTCCGGCGCGAAGGTCCGGATGTTCTGGTCGTGGTACAGCGACGAGGAGAGGTCCTGCGTCGCCGACTCGTCGCCGTGGACACAGAGGATTTTCTCGGGCCGGGGGTTCATCGTCTTCACGAAGTTCTCCAGCCCCTGGCGGTCGGCGTGCCCGGAGAAGCCGTCGACCGTCTCGACGGTCATCTCCAGCGGGACCGTCTCGCTGCGTCCGCTGCCGCCGACGGGCACCTCGTCGACGCCGCGCTGGACCCGGTTGCCGAGCGTCCCCTGTGCCTGGTAGCCGACGAAGGTGAGCGTCGAGTCCGGGTCCGGAGCCAGGTGTTCGAGCCAGGACAGCACCGGCCCGCCGGTGAGCATCCCGGAGGTCGAGAGGACGATGCAGGCGTCGCCGTCGGCGATGTCCCGCCGCTCCTCGTCGCCGCCCTCGACGTGGGTGAACTGGTCGGCGAGGAACGGATTTTTGTCCTCGTCGAAGATGCGGTCCTGCAGGTCGTCCCGGAGGTACTCGGGATAGGTCGTGTGTACGGCCGTCGCCTCCCATATCATCCCGTCGAGGTAGACCGGTATCTCCGGGATGTCGCCCTTTCGCATCGCCTCTTCGAGGACGAGGAGGAGTTCCTGTGACCGCCCGACGGCGAAGGTCGGGATGAGGACCGTTCCACCGCGGTCGGCGGCGTTCTGGACGATTTGCTTGAGCTTTCGCTCCGAGTCCTCCTGGTCGGTCTGGTAGTCGTTGCGGCCGCCGTAGGTCGACTCCAGCACGAGCGTCTCCACGCGGGGGAAGTCGTTGACAGCGCCGTCGAACAGCCGCGTGTCGTCGTAGTGGATGTCACCGGAGAAGGCGACGTTGTACAGGCCGTCGCCGACGTGGAAGTGACACACCGAGGAGCCGAGGATGTGGCCGGCGTTGTGCAGCGTCAGTTTGATGTCCGGCGCGATGTCGGTCACGTCACCGTACTCCAGCGGGATGGTGTGTTTGATGGCCTCGCGGACCATCTCGGAGTCGTACGGCGGGGTCCGGCCGTCGTCCGCCGCCGTATCGAGGTAATCGAGCGTCAGCAGGCCCATCAGGTCCCGCGTCGGTTCCGTGCAGTAGATTGGGCCGTCGTAGCCGTACTCGAACAGCAGGGGGACCAGCGCGGAGTGGTCCAGGTGGGCGTGGGTCAGGACGACGGCGTCGATGCCGTTGGTCCCGGCACCGAACGCCTCGGGGATGTCCAGGTACGGCTGTTCGCCGTTCGAGCCGGGCTTGTTGCCACAGTCGACGAGAATCCGCGTGTCCGGCGTCGAGAGGATGAAGGCAGCGCGGCCGACCTCCCGACAGCAACCCAGCGTGGTGATGCGGACGTACTCGTCGTCGGACATCGGGTCGCGGTGTATCTGCCTGCCGACCCGTTCGAGGATGTCCCGGCGGTCCTCGCGCTCCTGTTTGAGGAAGTTCCGGACGTTCTCGACCGTCGAGGACTCGATGGGCGGCGTCCGGACGACCTCGGGCGTCCAGCCGACCTCGCGGGTGATGTCGCGCAGGGTGGACCCGCGCCGCCCGATGGCGACGCCGGGGCGCTGTGCCTGGACGACGACCTCGCCGGTGTCGGTGTGGAAGTTCAGGTCCACGACGCCGGCTTCCTCCGGGATGATGTCCCGAATCGCCGCCTCGGCCTCTTCCGGCGGGGACAGCACGTCGGGGTCCGGACGGACCGTGATGCGCTTGCGGAGTTTCGACGCGAGCCGGCGAACGAGGTCGCTGTTCGCGGCGAACTCCTTCGGGTCCCGCGTGTATATGACGAGTTCCGGTCCCTCGTAGGTGACGTCCGTGACCGAGATGCGGGGCGGGACTTCCTCGTCAATCGTTGCCTTCACGTCTTCGAGTTGCTTGTCTACAGTGCTCATAGCTCAAAACGGGGTGTCCTCCCGGCGGGGCCGACCACGGCTGCTGGGGGCCGACCTGGTGCCGCGGGATGTACGCTCTCTAACAAAGTCATCAGTTATCGGTGAGTTGCCTCCGGACGTGGAGAGATGTCCGGAAAACCGTCCTCTATTTCTCAGTATTCCCTTCGTGTTATAAAAGCCTTCGCAATACGGAGGTCGAGACCGTCCGTGCCCGCAAGCGGTAAACGCATTCCGTGTGAGACACCGGCATGCGACTGACGCCCGAGACCGTCCGGGAGGAGTACGACCGGATACAGGACCGGCGCGACGACGTCGTCCCGCTCGTGAACGAAACCCGGGCCCACCTCGGGGCCCAGTTCGGCGTCGAGGTCGAGACGCTCACCGACGACGCCTACGCGGCCGCCATCGACGAGGTGTTCGCCGACGGCGACCGCGCGGTCAACGCCGCCGCGCTGGCGCGTCTGCTTCGAGACCTGGACGTCGCGGGCGATTACCCGGGGTTCGTCGTCGACGAACTTCTCGGCCGCGAGCTGGCCGCGATTATCGCCGGCGAGCAACCGCTCCGACTGCTCGCGGAAGCGACCTTCCACGTCGCGGACGTGCGGACCCACGGGGACGACGCGGAGCCGGCCGGCGCTGACGACCTCGACGCCGCCCTCGCCGCCGGCGTCCAGACGCGAGTCCCGGGGTGGCCGTGGCAACGGAGCGCGAGCCCGTTCGCCGTGGAGTGAGCCTCCCAGGGACGCGTCGCTCGGTTTCCCACGTCTCGCCGGAAACTGGGTTGTACGAGACACGTCTGGGAAACAAATATCAACCCACGGGATAATTCTGGCAACTATACGGACAGCACTCAGACATGTTTGATGAACAGGTTCCGAGCCAGTGTCCGGAATGTGGGTCGGTGGACGTACGGATACACAGGGTGGCACCGTCCGACCACGAACGCGGGGACGAGTGGAGCCTCCGCGCCGAATGCCGCGACTGCGACGCGTACACCGAGTGGTTCGACTAGGTGTGACCGCGGCGGGTCAGTTCCCAAACGAGAACGACGGCGTCGCCATGAACGCCGTCTCGTACCCCTCGTGACGGGACACCTGCGGCGGGGCGACGACGTCGACGCCGACGGACGGTTCTTCGACCGTCGTCTCGACGACCGCGCCGTAGTGGTACCCGAGGTCGGGGTGGACCGCGGCGGTCAGCGCGTCCTCGAACACCGGTTCGCCGTCGGCTTCCACGGTCCCGTCCAGCGACATCATCGGCAGGGGGACGCGGTTGTACGGCGTCCGGACCGAGACGGCGAGATACGACTCGCCGTCGGCGAGGAACGCGGCGTCCCGGAGCCAGGTGACGGCGTAGACGCCGTCGCTCCCCTTATCGGTCCCGAGGACCGTCCCGGGCAGGGCCGACACCTCGGGCACCTGCGAGGTCGGCAGCATGTCCATGTTCATCAGGTCGACGGCGGCGCGTTCGCCCTGTGAGTCCGGGAACTCCTCGAACGAGAGCTGGTCGAGGGTGCTCTGTGCGAAGTCGAACTCGACCGTCGCCTCGCCGGCCTCGCCGAACCGCCCGTCGAAGGCCCCCAGCCGGCGCTCGCCCATCCCGTTGACGCGGACCGAGAGCTGATAGACGCCGTCGCCGTCCAGGGCGTAGTTGTCGCCGTAGTGAAATCCCATGTTCTGTGATATCATCGGCCACGGGGACTTGTCGGCGACCGTCTCGCCGTCGCGTTCGACGGTAATCGAGAGGCCGGCGGACACCGGCAGCACCATCTCCGTCTCGGGGTCCCAGACGGTCGCCATCAGGTGGACGCTGTCCTCGCTCCGGATGTCGACCCTCTCCGCCGTCGTCCCGGTCACGGTCCAGAAGCGGTGGGGGAACGAGTAGGTCAGCCCGACCATGTACTCGCCGGCCTGTGCCATCCCGGCCATCCCCATCCCCTCGGCGTGGGTGGGCCGGTACGTGGCGTCGGGGCGGTTCTCGACCAGCGGCGGTGCGCGCGTCGACTGCGTGCTCAGCGAGCCACACCCCGCCAGGGCCGCCGATGCGGCGACGCCGGTGCTGGCGAGGAACTGTCGGCGATTCATGGGCCGTCTTGGGTCCTCGTCTGAAAGACCGTTCTGGTACGGCGGCCGAAACCGGGAGCCGGGACCCGCCTGCCGTCACGCGGCCGGGTCCGCCGGCGGCAGCGCGCGCAGCGAGCGCGGCGGCAACAGGTAGTTCCCGCGGCGTGTGACGGTCATGTACTGGAGGATACCGTTGTTGACCTGCTGGCCGACGGCGGAGTCCGCCGCGACGTCGGTCCCGTTCATCGCCTGTTTCGTGGCGACGAAGTCGGCGATGGACCGCTGCAGGGAGAGGAAGTGGACGCCGGCCTCGCCGCCGTCGGTGGAGTCGAAGTCCCGGCGGAGAATCGTCGGCGCGTCGTCCTCTCTGGCCCGGGACATCTTCTGGGCGTGCCCGACGACGCCCTCCCGTCGACTGCTCTCGACCACGTCAGCCGGGCACTCGTCGACGCCGCTGTCGGTGCCGAGGTTCTCGCCGACGCCCTCGACCTTGTCCTCGGCGGCGTGGGCCGGGCAGAACATCTTCGAGACGCGCTGGTCGTGTGACTCCTGCTCGTACCACTGCTGGAGCTGTAGCCGTATCTTCGAGAGGTGCTGGGTCGCGCCGCCGGCGAACGGCCCCGAGTCGACCGTCACGCGGTCCTCGGAGGCCTGGTTGCCGTCGAACCCGGACTTGAATCCCATGAACAGCGGCGCGTCGTCGGGAACCGGCTCGGAGTCCGGAATCCCGTCGGCGTCCTGGTTCTCGGCGGGCAGGCCGGCCCCGACGAACCCCGTCCGGCGGTCCGCCTCGTGCAGCACGCCCTCGAACGTCGCGGTCATCTCGTGGTCGTTGGCGGCTTCCCGGGTGCCTTTCAGCGCTTCCTCGGCCTCGATGACGACCCGCTCGTCGTCGCTGGCGAGGTGCAACAGGGCGTCGGGTGTGTCGAACTCGGGGTCCTCGAAGGGGGCCAGCGCCGCCGGCTCGGGCAGGTCGACGCCGGCCACGTCGGCCTCGAAGCGGTCGAAGTAGGCCGGGCTGTACCCGAGCGTGAACAGCAGCCCCTCGTTGCTCCACTCGTAGGCGCGTTCGAGGTCCCGAAGCGCCGATTCGACCTGCTCGCGGTCGGCGTCGCTCGGCGTGCCGTCGCCGGGGTAGTTCAGCAGGAGGAGGACGTGGTGGCGCGACAGCCGGTGGTTCCCCGCGTCGTCGGTCGCCAGCGCCGCGTTCCAGGCGTGCTGGCGCTCCGGGAGCGACGAGGGGTCGTCGGTCCCCTCGGGAACCGTCCCCGACCCGCGGTCGAGACAGGCGGCCAGCGCCGCGGTGCCGCCGATGGCGACGGCGCTTTTGGCGAACTCGCGTCGGGAGATACCGCGTTCAGTCATCACCCGTTCTAGGGGCCGGCCCTCCAATTGGGTTGTGGTACGGGACTCGAACGCATCCGGTCCCGCGGTTCGGCTACCCGCTCTCGAAGAGCCGGTCCAGCAGCCGGGCGAAGCGGTCCGACAGGCGGTCGGTGGTCGTGGGGTCGACCGCCGCGAGCAGTTCGACCGTCCGCTCCGGCCGCCGGAGCGCCAGCGTCACCTGTCCCTCGGCCCGGCGCTTCTCGACGACACGGTGGTCGACCAGCCCGTCCAGGTGATGTTCGAGCGTGCTCCGGGCGATGTCGAGCGCCTCGGCCACCTCTCCGGGGCGAGCCGTCTCGCGCTCCATGAGCGTCACGAGGATATCTCTCGCCGTCTCCCGCCGGAGGAAGGCGATGGCGTGGCGCTCCCAGGGGTCGAACGACGCCGCGTAGTAGTGGGTGCGCCCGTTGACCGACTCGCTGTGCACCCGGTCGAGTCGGGCCAGGTGGTACTGGACCTGGCCCGTAGCGAGGTCCAGCGCCCGGGTCAGCTCCCGGAAGTGAACGCCCGGGTTGGCCTCGATGTGCCGGTATATCCGGGCTCTGGTGTCGCTCACGCTCCCTCCTCGTCGAGGCGCTTCTCGACCGTCCTGGCGTAGTACACCGCGCCGAGGACGAGGACCACGAACAGCGTATCGAGCGCGTGTTCGAGGAGGTGGTGGGTCGGACCCGAGACCATCGAGAACCCCGACAACAGTGCGACCAGCGGTCGGGCGAGCAGTGCGGCGAGCGCCAGCGCAATCAGCAGGTACGGGCGCGTCCCACGCCGTCGGTAGGCCGTGACAGCGAGGCCACACAGGACCGCCCCGGCGACGGCAGAGAGGCCGACGACGACGGCGATGTCCGGTATCCCGCCGACGGGGTACCCCCCGACACTGTGTAGTTTCATCACGGTCACAGTTCGGGGCCGTCACTCCTGAGTCGTTCGGTCCGGCACGGCTTTTTTATCGGCCCGCTGAGACGTGGCGGTATGGACCGCATCGGCTTCATCTGCGAACCGGAGCATCCGGTGTTCGGTGCCGTCGCGGAGCGGCTCTCCGCCCGGGGGTTCGATGTCGCGTTTCTCCGTCCCGGAAACCCGGTGGCAGAGGCCGACATCGACGACTTGGCCGCGCTCGTCAACACGACGCTCCGGCCCGAGTCGTTCAGCGCGCTCCGGTACGCCGACAGGGTCGGGGTCGAGACCTGGAACGGGTTCTTCGCGACGACGGCGCTGTCGTGCCGGCTCGTCGCCCTCCACGGCCTGGAACAGGTCGGCTGTCGGGTCCCAACCGTCTGGTTCGAGAAGCCCGACTGCGAGTACGTCGCCCGGACCCGCTACTGCTGGGACGGCGTGCCGGCGGGCAGCGACGAGGGTGACTTCTTCCAGGCCCGGGTACGCGAGGACCCGGTCGAGTACAAGTACTTCGCCGTCGACGACGGCCGCGAGACGCACCTGCGGGCGATTCGGGTCCGGTCGGAGGTCTCCGGGCTGGACCGCGTCGTCAGCGAGGAGACCGTCGAGGTGACGCTCGCGGCCCGGGTCCGGGAGCTGCTGGACCGCTTCGGCGCGCGCGCACTCAGCGTCGAGTTCGTCGAGGGCGAGTCGGAGGTCTACGCACAGGCCGTCGACCCCGCGCCGGGGTTCGCCGGAACGGGGATGGAGCGCCGCGTCGCCGACTCCATCGCCTCGCTGACGACCATCGGGGCCTGAGTCCGACCCTCGACCCCTCGACTGGTGTGCCAGGGCACAAGATTCTACAGGCGCACCGACGTGGTAGCGACCGGGGTTCCACATGAGCACCTTCGTCCATCTCGTCGCGGACTACGGCCCGGCCGACCCAGCCTTCTCGGAGGTCGTCCACCGCCTCACCGCTGCCGACCCGACGATGACCGTCCAATCGACCGCAGTCCGGCCGTTCTCGACCGTCGCGACGGGGTTCTGGCTCGCACAGCTCGGCGTCCACAACCCCTCGTTCGACGACCTGCTGATTTACTCGAACACCGCGCCACGGACCGCGGAAACGACGCCGGAGCGGGCGGACACCGGCGGCCCGCTGTGCTATCTCGAACTGGACACCGGCGTCCCCGTCGTCGCCGTCGACGCTGGCTACAACCTCTCGTTTGTCGCCGACCACGCCACGACCGTCCGCGAGGTCGAACTGCCGGCCGACACCGGCCAGTTCCGCTCGCGTGACCTGTTCCCGCGTCGCGTCGCCGAGCTAGCGAACGGGGACCGCTCGTCGCTGGGCGCGGAGCGGTCGCTTGCGGACGTGCCGGCCCCGCCAGAATCCGTGGTCTGTCACGTCGACGGGTACGGGAACGTCAAGACCTCGATTCGGGCCTCGGCGTTCGACCCGGAACGCGACACGGTCACCGTCGAACTCAACGGCGAGTCCCGCGACGCGGTCGTCAGGGACGCCGTCTCGGAGGTACCGGAGGGCACACTCGCCGTCGTGCCCGGCTCCGCAGGCGGCGAGGACCCCTACCAGGAACTGTTCCTGCGGGGCGGCTCCGCGGCGTCGGCTTTCGGCCGACCGGAGCCGGGCGACGAACTCACGGTCCGGGGATAACAGCCCACGCCGGCTCCGCTCGGCGTGCCAGTCCAACCACCCTTCGGGGAGTTTATTAGCGCCCTGGGCCAGGACACACCTAATGAGTGGCGAGCAGGAACTCGGCATCACCGAGAGCAAGGAGCATTCACCCGGCGAGTGGTACGCCGAGGTCGTCCAGAAGGCCGGCCTCGCGGACTACGCCCCCATGGGCGGGTTCATCGTCACGCGTCCACGCGGTTACGCCATCTGGGAGCGCATCCAGAACAACCTCGACGGCTGGTTCAAGGACACGGGCGTCCAGAACGCCTACTTCCCGCTGTTCATCCCCGAGAGCTATCTGGAGAAGGAGAAAGACGTGGTCGAGGGGTTCGACCCCGAGGTCGCGTGGGTGACCCACGGCGGCCACGACGAACTCGAAGAGCGCCTCGCCGTCCGGCCCACCAGCGAGTCCATCATCGCGCCGTTCATGGCCCAGTGGACCCGCTCGCACCGGGACCTCCCGATGCGTCTGAACCAGTGGTGTTCGGTCGTCCGGTGGGAGGCCACCGAGACGAAGCCGTTCTTCCGGACCAAGGAGTTCCTCTGGCAGGAGGGCCACACCGCCCACGCCGACGAGGACGGCGCGTGGGAGGAGACGATGACCCGCCTGGACCAGTACGCCCGCCTCTACGAGGAGGTCATGGCGATGCCGCCGCTGAAGGGCCGCAAACCGCCCCACGACAAGTTCCCCGGCGCGCACACGACGACGACTATCGAGACGCTGATGCCCGACGGCAAGACCGTGCAGGCGGCCACTTCCCACTACCTCGGGACCTCCTTCGGCGAGGCGTTCGACATCACCTACGCCGACGCCGACGAGGAGGAGAACACCGCCCACACCACGTCGTGGGGACTCTCCTGGCGCGCGATGGGCGCGCTCATCATGACTCACTCCGACGACCAGGGGCTCGTGCTCCCGCCCGCCCTCGCGCCCGACCAGGTCGTCGTTGTCCCCATCTGGCAGGAGGACAACAAGGACGAGGTCGTGGAGTACGCCGCGGACCTCGCCGCCGAACTCGACGAGGCCGGCGTCCGCGTCGAACTGGACGACCGCGAGCACCGCAATCCCGGCTTCAAGTACAACGAACACGAACTGCACGGCGTCCCGCTCCGCGTCGAAATCGGCCCCCACGAGGTCGAGGACGGAGAGGCGACGCTCGTTCACCGCCCCGACGGCGAGAACGCCACGGTCGACCGCGAGGGCATCGCCGAGACGGTCGAGGAGCACCTCGACACCGTCCACGCCAAGCTCTACGCCGAGGCCGAAGAGACGCTGGAGGGCGAGATACGCGAGGCCGAGTCCCGCGAGGAGATTCTGGGCACCATCGGCCAGCACGGCGGCTACGTGAAGTGCGGCTGGTGTGGCGACGAGGACTGCGAGGAACCCATCAAGGACGCTATCGCGGCCGAAATCGTGATGGTCCCGCTGGACCGCGACGAGGAGCCGATTCACGACGAGTGTGCCATCTGCGGCGAGGACGCAGAAGAGACGGCGTACTTCGCAAAGAGCTACTGAACCGGCCCGTGCGGAGCGAGGGTCCGCAGTTTTCGCCGACGTTTTGCGACGAGTGGTGCGCGAGCACCCGAGGAAGGAAACGGTCGAGACCCACGGCTACCGGGCAGCCGACTGAAGGAAGGATGGGGTCGGGGAGCGTGTGACGTTTTTCTCCGTGCCCCCGGTGACCACTGCTGGCCCTATGTATATAAATCGCCGTCAGACTACAGTCATACAAACGCCAAACGGCGAACAGATTCCGTCGTGGGAACCGGCGTTGGGCCGCCGCCCGGGAGTTCCCGGCGGGCAGTCGTCCCGTGGCGACCGTCTCGGGAGACCATTGTGCAGGGACTGGCACGGCAGTGCGCGCACGCCAGCCGCCAGCACATAATATGGCCTTATACAGTCTCGGTTCGCTGGAACCGATAGATATCCGGAACCAACACGGTTATATCACGGGCCATGTTATCGGCTGTCATGGACGACGTGTTTGTCGGACGAATTATGTCATCGCCCGTAACGACTGTCCCCGCCGACGCGAACGCGCAAGCGGTCGCCAAGCGGATGCTCGACGAGACTATCAGTTCCGTCGTGGTCGTCAACGCTGACGGTGGCTTGTCGGGGATTCTCACCTCCACGGACTTCGTCGAAATCGCCGCAGAGGGCGGCGACACGACCGGGTTAGCCGTCTCCGAGTTCATGACGACGGACCTGGTGACCGTGACGGCGAACGACGCCGTCGAGACGGCCGCGGGCCTGATGCTGGAAGCGGGTGTCCACCACCTCCCCGTCGTCGACGAGACGGAGGGCGTGGTCGGAATGTTGACGACAACTGACATGACGGCCTACGTTTCGGGTATCGAGGAGCCGACCGCGCCGGTGCTGGGCTGACCACCTCGGGAACCGCCAGCCTGCAGTCCAATCAATATAAATCGTGATACAAGCCGAACAATCGTGACAAATATATATGCCTTAATGTGGGGTTAAACAACACTTATACCATTAGGAGTACCCTCTTATAGGGGCACGCCTAGTCGTGAAACACATGGTTGAGCGACAGACAGGTCTCTCTGCAGGCGACGCCGGGCTTGCAGACCCCACGGACGAGCGGTCGAACTGTGGTGTCGGGGTCGTCATGGACCTCGACGGCGACAGCGACCACTGGGTTGTATCGGACGGACTCGAACTCCTCGACAACCTCGAACATCGAGGGACGACGGGTGCCGAGCAGGACACGGGCGACGGGGCGGGCATCATGCTCCAGATTCCACACGAGTTTTTCGCCGTCGAAGTCGACGCCGACCTGCCGCCAGTCGGCGAGTACGCCGTCGGCACGCTCTTTCTCCCGAAGGACGACGACGAGGTCGCCGAGAGGCTGAAAGACCTCGTCGAGTCGGAACTCGCCGAGGAGGGACTGGACGTCCTCGACTGGCGCGACGTTCCCACGGACAACAGCGACCTAGGCGCGACGGCGCTGGAATCCGAGCCCGACATCGTCCAGTTCTTCGTCACCTCCGCGACGGGCAAGACCGGCGACGCCTTCGAGAACCAGCTGTACGTCGGCCGCCGGGCGCTCGAAAACACCGTCGAAGAAGAGGCACCGACGGGTCACGAGCGGTTCTACGTCGTCTCCCTCGCCACCGACGTCGTCGTCTACAAGGGCCTGCTCAAGGCCGAACAGCTGGAAGACTACTACCCCGACCTCGAAGACGAGCGGATGCAGTCGACCTTTGCGATGGTCCACGCCCGCTTCTCGACGAACACGCTGGGCGCGTGGCATCTCGCACATCCGTACCGCCGTGTCATCCACAACGGCGAGTTCAACACCATCCAGGGCAACATCAACTGGATGCGCGCTCGGGAGACCGACATCCAGAGCGACGAGTTCGAGGGCGACTTGGAGAAAATCAAGCCCATCATCGACGACCCCGAGCAGTCAGACACCGCGAGCGTCGACAACGCGCTCGAACTCCTGTTGCAGGGCGGCCGCGACCTCCCCCACGCCCTGCGGATGCTCATCCCCGAAGCCTGGCGCGGCGAGATGAACGACGTGACCGGCGCCCGGCGCGACTTCTACGACTACCACGCCTCGCTGGTCGAGCCGTGGGACGGCCCGGCGCTCGTCGCCGCGACCGACGGCGACCGCATCGGCGCGGTGCTGGACCGCAACGGTCTGCGTCCGTGCCGGTACGACGTGCTGGAGGACAACACGCTCGTGATGTCCTCGGAGGCCGGCGCGCTGGAACACGACGCCACCGAGATTCGGGAACGTGGCCGGCTCCAGCCGGGCCAGTGCTTCCTCGCCGACCCCGAGGAGGGCCGCGTCATCCCCGACGCGGAAGTGTTCGACGACATCACCGACGACAAGTACGGCGAGTGGGTCGCCCAGGAGCAGGTCGACATCGAGGACGTGGCCGACCGCGAGGACAACGCGCCCCGAGACCCCTCGGACGCGCTCCGGAGCCACCAGGCGATGTACGGCTACACCTACGACGAGGTCGACCACCTCATCGAGCCGATGGCCGAGAAGGGCAAGGACCCCGTCGGCTCCATGGGCGACGACACGCCGCTGTCGGTGCTCTCGCAGTTCAACCGACCGCTGTTCACCTACTTCAAGCAGCTGTTCGCCCAGGTGACGAACCCGCCGCTGGACTACATCCGCGAGGAACTGGTCACCTCATTAGAGTCCCGGCTGGGCCACCAGCGTAACATCCTCGACGAGAGCCAGAGCCACGCCCGCCAGCTCGTTCTGGACTCGCCTATCCTCACCGACGAGGAGACGGCAGCCATCAAGGACCTAGACGCGAACGGCATGTCCACGAAGGTCATCGACATCACCTACGAGAAAGACGGTGACCTCCGCCAGGCCGTCGAGGACGTGCGGGCCGAGGCCGACGCCGCCGCCAAGGAACACGACGTCCTCGTGCTCTCCGACCGTGGCGCGGACGAGGACCGCGTGCCGATACCGAGCCTGCTGGCGGTCGGTGGCGTCCACCACCACCTCGTCCGCAACGGCCTCCGCAACCACGTCGGCCTCGTCGTCGAGTCCGGCGACCCGCGTGCAGTGCATCACTTCGCGACGCTCATCGGCTACGGGGCCGGAGCCGTCAACCCCTACCTGGCCTACCAGACCATCGAGGACCTGGTGGCCGGCCCGGACGGCGCTGACCTCGCCGACGCCATCGACGCCTACATCACCGCCGTCGAGGACGGCCTCCTGAAGACGATGGCCAAGATGGGCATCTCCACGGTCGAGTCCTACCAGGGTGCCCAGATATTCGAGGCCGTCGGCCTCTCCTCGGACTTCGTCGCCGAGTACTTCGAGGGGACGACCTGCCGGACCGAGGGCATCGGTATCGAGGAAATCGAGGACGACCTCACCCAGCGCCACGAAGTCGCCTGGAGCGAGGACGAGCCCGACATGCCCCGCCAGGGCGAGTACGAGTTCCGCTCGAACGGCATTCACCACCAGTGGAACCCCAACACGGTCGGCAAGATTCAGCAGGCCGTCCGGATGGGCGACTACGACACGTACAAGGAGTTCGCCGAGCTGGTCAACGACCAGAACGAGGAGCTCCAGACCCTGCGTGGCCTGCTGGAGTTCGACTCCGACCGTGAGTCCGTCCCCATCGAGGACGTCGAGCCGGTCGAGGACATCGTCGAACGCTTCGAGACGGCCGCGATGTCGCTCGGGTCGCTGTCGCCCGAGATGCACGAGAACAACGCCATCGCCATGAACCGGCTCGGGGCCAACGCCAACACCGGCGAGGGCGGCGAGCCGCCCGAGCGGTTCGGCACCGAGAAGGAGTGTACGACCAAGCAGGTCGCCTCCGGCCGCTTCGGCGTCACCTCCGATTACCTCGCGTCGGCCGACGAGCTCCAGATAAAGATGGCCCAGGGCTCCAAGCCCGGCGAGGGCGGCCACCTGCCCGGTAAGAAGGTCAACGAGATGATTGCCCACGTCCGGTACGCGACGCCGGGCGTCGGTCTCATCTCGCCGCCGCCGCTGCACGACATCTACTCCATCGAGGACCTCAAACAGCTCATCCACGACCTCAAGGCCTCGAACCCGGAGGCAGACATCAACGTCAAACTGGTCTCGGAGGACGGCATCGGGACCATCGCGGCCGGCGTCGCCAAGGCCAACGCCGACGTGGTCCACATCTCGGGCCACGACGGCGGGACCGGCGCGTCGCCGAAGACCTCCATCAAGAACGCCGGCCTCCCGTGGGAACTGGGCGTCTCCGAGGCCAACCAGATGCTCCGGGCCACCGGCCTGCGCTCGCGCATCAAGGTGACGACCGACGGCGGCATGAAGACCGGCCGCGACGTGGCCGTCGCCGCCCTGCTCGGTGCCGAGGGGTACACCTTCGGGACCGCCTCGATGGTCACCTCCGGCTGCGTGATGGCCCGGCAGTGTCACGAGAACACCTGTCCGGTCGGCATCGCCACCCAGAACGAGAACCTCCGCGAGCGGTTCCCCGGCGAGCCACAGCACGTCATCAACTACATGACGTTCGTGGCCCAGGAACTGCGGGAAATCATGGCCGAACTCGGCTTCGAGACGGTCGACGAGATGATCGGCCGCCCGAGCGTCCTGGCACAGCGTGACGACGTGAGCCAGCCGAAGGCCCAGAAGCTCGACCTCTCGTCGGTCATCGCCGAACCGGCCGACAACGACGGCCGCTACAAGCAGCGCGAGCAGACCCACGAGGTCGACGAACAGCTCGACTGGGACCTCATCGACGCCGCCGAGGACGCCATCTACAAGGGCGACCCGGTCGCCATCGACGCCGACATCGACAACGTCGACCGCGCGGTCGGGGCGACGCTCTCGAACCGCATCTCCCGCGAGCACGCCAGCGACGGCCTCGCGGACGACACCATCCGCGTCGACTTCGACGGTACGGCCGGCCAGTCCTTCGGCGCGTTCCTCGCACAGGGTGTGACGATGGAACTGACCGGGACGGCCAACGACTACGTCGGCAAGGGCCTGTCGGGCGGGAAGCTCGTCCTGAAAACGCCGGACAACGCTCCCTTCGACCCGACGGAGAACATCGTCATCGGCAACGTCGCGCTGTACGGCGCGACCCAGGGCGAGGCCTACGTCAACGGGATGGCCGGCGAGCGCTTCGCCGTCCGCAACTCCGGCGTCAAGGGCGTCGTCGAGGGCGTCGGCGACCACGGCTGTGAGTACATGACCGGCGGTGCAATCGTCGTGCTGGGCGAGACGGGCAAGAACTTCGCGGCCGGCATGTCCGGCGGCGTCGCCTACGTCTACGACCCCGACGGCGAGTTCGAAGCGAAGGCCAACACCGGCATGGTGTCCCTGTCCGATTCGCTGGAGGGCAAGGACCGCCAGATGATTACCCGGCTGGTCGAGAACCACGCCGCCTACACCGACTCCGACCGCGCGGCGGAACTGCTCGAGGACTGGGACGCCGAACTGGAGAACTTCACGAAGGTGATGCCCGACGCCTACGCCGAGGTCATCAGCGACCGCGAGCGCGACGACGTGCGCAACGAACCGCCGGCGAAGGCCGCCCCGAGCGCCGACGCGGCAGAGACCGACTTCGTGGCCTCCGTCGACGACTGACGCCACGTCGGCGACCCGTTTTTTGCCGCTGCCGCTCCAGGCACTGGTATGGACAGCGTCCTCGTCATCGGCGGCGGCAGATTCATCGGCCGACACGCGGTCACCGAGTTCCGCGACGCGGGGTACGACGTGACGATGCTCACCCGCGGGCAGCGCCCGAACCCGTTCGCGGACACCGATATCGCCCACCTGATCGGCGACCGGCGCGACCGAGACACCCTCGAAACCGCGCGCGAGCGGGTCGACCCGGACGCCGTCGTCGACTGCGTGGCGTACTTCCCGAGAGACGTGCGGGAAGCGGCCGACGTGTTCGCCGACGCAGAGGCCTACGTCTACGTCTCCAGCGGCGCGGCCTACGGCGAAGAGCGGGTCCCCAAGCGCGAGGACCAGACCGCGCTGGAGCCGTGCGACGACGAGCAGGCCACCACGGACAGCGCGGCGACCTACGGCCCGCGCAAGGCCGAGGGCGACCGGGAGGTGTTCGCTGCGGCCGAGGACGGGGTCCGCGCGATGAGCGTCCGCCCCACCGTCGTCTACGGCCCCCACGACTACACCGAGCGGTTCGCCTACTGGGTGGACCGGGTCGCCGTGCAGGACCGAATCGTCGTCCCCAGCGACGGCCTCAGCCTCTGGCAGATGGCCTACGTCGAGGACGTCGCGCGAGCGCTCCGCATCGTCGCCGAGGACGGCGAGGCGGGCGAGGCGTACAACGTCGGGGACGAGCACGCGCCGATGCTCACCCAGTGGGTCGACCTGCTCGCCGAGACGTGCGAGACCGGCGTCGAGCAAATCGGCGCGACGGCGCGGGACCTCGCTCGTGAGGGTCTGGAGCCCCAAGATTTCCCGATGTACCGCGCCACGCCCCACGTCCTCAGCGTCGAGAAGCTCCGGTCGCTGGGGTGGGCCTCGACGCCCCACCGGGTCGGCCTCCGGCGGACTGTCACCGAACACCGCGAGAACGACAGGACCGGCCGGAAGTACGGCCCGGACCGTGACACCGAGACGGCGGTCATCGAACGCGTCACGGAGTGAAAGGCGGCCCGCCGTCCTGGCTTCGGAACCGCGCCGGCACCGCACCTAAACTGTTTTCACGCGCGGCGGGGACTCACTGATATGTTCGAGAAACGCACCTGGATTCGCCTGCCCCGGAACGTCGTCGTCGGGCACGGAGTCCTCGACCGGACAATCGAGGCCGTCAGCGAACTCCACCTGACCGGCCGGCCGCTCGTCGTCTCCAGCCCGACGCCACACGAGGTCGCAGGCGAGAGAGTACTGGCCCAGTTCGAGGACGAGGGCTACGACCCCTCCGAGATAGTCATCGAGACGGCCAGTTTCGACGCCGTCCAGCGGGTCATCGACCACGCCGCGGACATCGACGCTGGCTTCCTGCTGGGCGTCGGCGGCGGGAAAGCCATCGACATCACGAAGATGGCGGCCGACGACCTGGGCCTGGGCTTCGTCTCGGTGCCGACGGCCGCGAGCCACGACGGCATCGTCTCCGGCCGCGGCTCGGTCCCCGAGGGCGATACGCGCCACAGCGTCGCCGCCGAGCCGCCGCTGGCCGTCATCGCCGACACCGAGGTGCTGGCGGAGGCCCCCTGGCGGCTGACCACCGCCGGCTGTGCCGACATCATCTCGAACTACACCGCCGTCCGTGACTGGCAGCTCGCCCACCGGCTCAAGAACGTCCCCTACTCCGAGTACGCCGGCGCGCTCTCGCAGATGACCGCCGAGATGCTCGTCGAGAGCGCCGACTCGATAAAGCAAGGGCTGGAGGAGTCGTCCTGGATTGTCGTGAAAGCGCTCGTCTCCTCCGGCGTCGCCATGTCAATCGCCGGCTCCTCGCGCCCGGCCAGCGGCGCGGAGCACCTGTTCTCCCACCAGCTCGACCGGCTCGTCCCCAACGGCGCGCTCCACGGCCACCAGGTCGGCGTCGGCTCAATCATGACCGAGTATCTCCACAGCGGCCAGAAGGGCAAGTGGAGAGACGCCAGGGACGCGCTGGCCGCCATCGGTGCGCCGACGACCGCGGACGAACTCGGCATCGACGACGAGACGGTCATCGAGGCGCTGACGACGGCCCACCAGATACGCGACCGCTACACGGTGCTGGGCGACGGGATGAGCGAGGAAGCGGCGATAGAAGCGGCGACCGTCACCGGCGTCATCTAGACAAGTTCCGCGACCGCCACGTCGCCCGGGTCGTCCCACCGAATCGACGCCGCCTCGCCATCATCGAGCGCGGCGCTGTCGATTTCCACGTCGAACACGAGGCTGAGCCGGTACACCGTTTCGGTGTCCGGGTCGGCTTCGTTCCGGACGCCGCAGATGGTGGCCCGCACCGCGTCCCGAACCGTGCAGGCGACGCCGGCCGTCTCGGTGACGACCCGCTCGACCGCCGTCGCCGGCCGCTCTGCTCCCTGGGTCTGTCCCTGCGGGACCTCCCAGGACCCGTCGTCGTCGCTGAGCAGCACGTCCCCCGACTCGTTGTGGACGAACGCGTGCACGTCGACCTGCCCCTCCCGCGAACGCTCGACGGCACGCTGGTACGCCTCCGCCCCCACGGAGAAGGTGGTCTGGTCCACCGGCGTCGAGCCGAACTCCTGTTCGAGTCGGGCGAGACGCTCCTGGACCCGCGCTCGCGAGCGCTCGGCTATCTCCATACGAAACGGTGCTCCGGGACCATCATAAAGCCGCCCGACCGTTTTCGTCGATTGAAACCGACGTATAAAAACCACGCGGCCCGGCGTTCCGGGTCCGGCGGGGACCTGGTCAGACGTGCTTGTCGAGGAACTCGACGACGGCCGTGTAGGCCTCGATGCGGTTCTCCCGCTTGCTGATGCCGTGACCCTCGTCGTCGAAGACGCGTTTCTCGACGGGCACGCCCTGGGCGGCCGCCTGTTCGGCTATCTGCTCGGCCTCGCCGACCGGGACGCGCGGGTCGTTCGCGCCGTGGAGGACGAACAGCGGGGCCGCGATGCGGTCGACGTTGTTGATCGGCGAGATGGATTCGAGGAACTCGCGGTCCTCGGCGAGGGACCCGTACTCGGCCTCACGGAGTTCGCGCCGCCAGTCGCCCGTGTTCTCCAGGAACGTCACGAAGTTCGCGATGCCGACCACGTCGACCCCCGCCGCCCAGAGGTCGGGGTACTCGGTCAGCGCCGCAAGTACCATGAAGCCGCCGTAGGATCCCCCCATCGCGACGATTCGGTCCGGGTCCACAGCCGGGTGGTCGTGGAGCCAGTCGACGCCGGCGCGCACGTCCCGCACCGAGTCCATCCGCTTCTCCACGTCGTCGAGGTGGGTGTAGGCCTTGCCGTAGCCCGTCGACCCGCGGACGTTGGGCTCGAAGACGGCGTAGCCCCGCGAGAGGAAGTACTGGGTCAGGCCCGCGAACGAGGGGCGGCGCTGGCTCTCCGGGCCGCCGTGGATGTCGACGATGACCGGCGTGTCGCCGTCGCCGGCCCCCTCGGGCAGGGAGAACAGCGCCGGAATCTCCCGACCGTCGAACGACTCGAAGCGGACCACCTCGGGCTCGACGAACGTCTCGCGTGGGATGCCGGCCGTCGACGCCTCGGTCCACCGCTCGCTCTCGCCGGTCTCGGCTTCGACGACGAACACGTTGGTGTTCTCGGTCCGCCCGGTGACGCTGACGGCGAAGCGCTCGGCGTCGGGCCCCCAGGCGACGCCCCCGGCCAGCCCGCCCGGGAGGTCCGGCGTCGGGAACGTCTCGACCGTGGTCGGCCCCGTCAGTTCGCCGACGGTGAGTTCGTTGTAGCCGTCGACGTTACGCGAGTACACGAGCCGGCCGCTGTCCTGGTCGAGCGCGACGCCGTCGATGTTCCACTGGTCATCCGAGCGAACGACGTCGAGGTCGCCGTCCAGCGAGAGGCGGGCCAGGTCGAGCGTGTCGCTCTCGGCGTCGGTGACGCAGTAGACGGCCTCGCCCTCGGGGCCCCAGGACGCGCTCGTGTACCGGACCGTCCCCTCGTGTGGCGTGAGGTGGGTCAGGTCCCGGCCGTCGAGGTCCAGCACGTAGATGTCCTGGTCGAAACTGGAGTGGGCCTCGCTGACGAGCAGGTGCCGACCGTCCGGCGAGAACCCGCCCACGGAGAGCCAGCCGTCGCCCTCCCAGACCAGTTCCGCGTCCGCACCGGTCGCGTCGCGGTCCTGGACGTAGATGTCGAAGACGGCCTCGTCGCGGCGGTTCGAGGCGAAGGCGAACCGCTCGCCGTCCGGCGACCAGCCGCCCCAGCGGTGTTTCGCGTCGGGCATCGCAGTGAGTTCGTGGACGCGCCCGCCGTCGTCCAGGCGGTACAGCTGGGCCCGCTCGTTGCCGCCCTCGTCCATGCCGAAGACGAGTTCGGGGCGCTCGGGCGAGTAGTCGACGAAGCTCACGCCCTCGTCGTAGAAAGTCCGCTGTTCGGGCCAGCCGCGGGGCTCCGACAGCGACCAGAGCTGGGCGACGCCGGTCGTGTTCATCAGGAACGCGAGCGTCCCGTCCGGCGCGAACGAACTGCCGTAGGCGCTCCGGACGTTCAGATAGCGAGAGAGGTCGTACGCGGTCACACCGGGAGGGAAGGCGGGAGCGGTCAAAACCCTTTGCGGCAAACGGGTGGCTTTTTGAGCGGGCATACCGTCGCCCCTGTATGCGTGTCGCGGTCGTCGCCATGGAGACGAGCCAGTACCGGGACACAGAGGGACGGACCCGGCTGGAGCGGGTGGCCACCGACCTCGCCGACGCCGGCCACGACGTGACCGTCTTCTGCTCGCAGTGGTGGCAGGGGTTCGACAACCGGCGCGAACGCGACGGCGTCACCTACCGCGCCGTCACCGTCTCGCCGACCGTCCCCGCCTTCTGCGCTCGCCTGCCGTTTCTGCTCGCGCGGTTCCGCCCCGACGTCGTCCACGCCCATCCGACCCCGGCCTCGGTCGCGCTCGCGGCCAGGGCCGGCGCGACGCTGTCGCGTGCGCCGCTGCTCACCGAGTGGTTCGGCGACGAGGACGTGCCCGAGAGCCGCCGGGCCGCACTCGCGCTCCGGGCGTCGGACTGTCTCGTCACGCCGTCGGAGCTCGTCCGGACGCGGGTCCGCGAGCGGGGGGCGACAGCGGACCAGACCGCGGTTCTCCCACAGAGCATCGACATGGACCTCGTCCGGGCGACCGACGCCGACGAGGAAATCGACGTGGTGTACGCCCACCGGCTGGACGGCAGCGCCAACGTCGAGTCGCTGTTGCTCGGGCTGGCGGAACTCAGACAGAAGGGCTGGTCGGCGACGGTCATCGGCGACGGCCCCGAGCGAGCGCACTACGAACAGGAGGCCGCCGACCTCCGCATCGACGACCGCGTGACCTTCGTCGGCGCGTGCGACGTCGAGGAGCGCGTCTCGATTTACAAGGGCGCACACGTGTTCGTCCAGACGGCGTTCCGGGAGTGTTTCGCCACGGACCTCCTCTGGGCGATGGCCTGTGGCTGTATCGGCATCGTCGAGTACCAGGCCGAGTCCTCGGCCCACGAACTCATCGAGCAGCGCGACCGCGCGTTCCGGGTGACCAACCCACAGGAAATCGCCGACAAAATCACCGAGTCGGCCGGCTTCGAACGCTGGACCGTCGACGAGTCGGTCGCCGAGTTCGACCACGACGCGGTCCGCGCCGAGTACGAGGAGCTCTACGAGACACGTATCGAGGAATACGGCCTCCTGTGACCGGCGCGCGGGCGGCGAGTGCGTCGGTCAGTACGGGATGACGCGGAACCCCTCGGGGACGAGGAGTCCGAACACGAGGAACAGCGCGGCCGCGACGCCCGCCGCGATGAGGGCGTAGGGGGCCTGGCTCCGGACGTGGACCATGTGGTCGCTCCCGCTCGTCGACGACGCCAGCACGGTCGTGTCGCTGATGGGCGAGGTGTGGTCGCCGAAGATGCCGCCGCTGAACACCGCCCCGAGGACGAGCGGGAGGTTCGCGCCCGTCGAGAACGCCAGCGGGATGGCGATGGGGAACATGATGCCGTAGGTCGACCACGAGGAGCCGTCGGAGAAGCTCACGAACGAGGTCACGAGGAAGACACCGACCGGGACGACGAAGGCCGGCACGCCGCCGAAGACGTTCGTCACGAACGCGGAGACGCCCAGTATCGTCACCGCGTTCTGGATGGAACTGGCGAACATGAGGATGACGGCGGCCAGCAGGATACCTTTGAAACCGACCAGCATCGCGTCGGTGGCGTCGTCGTTCGACGGGATGTCGCCCTTCCAGCGGTACAGCAGGAAGGCGACGATGAGCGCGGCGAAGGATGCCAGGCCCAGCTGGACGCCGCCGATGTTGAACGCCCACGGGCCGGCCGGCGGCGCGACGAGCTGCCAGCCGCCGACCTGCAAGAGCGTCGCACCCATCCCCTCCTTGCCCTCGACGTAGACGACGGGGCTGGCCCGCCAGAACATCGCGCCGAGGCCGACGACGACCATGGTGACGATGGGCCAGGCGAAGTTCCGCCAGTCCGGCGTGGCGGTCTCGGACATCTCGTAGGCGTCCATCTCCGCCGAGAGCATCGGGTCGGCGTCGTCCCCGACGACCTTCCCCTCGGTTCGTGCGCGGGACTCCTCGACGCCCATCTCGTAGAGGTTCGGGGCGACCTGCCAGGCGACCAGCCCCGCGAGGCCGAGCGCGACCCAGGAGTAGAAGCCGGTAAACAGCGTGTTGAAAAACAGCGGCCAGACCGCGCCGGTCGCCGCGGTGACCTGGTCGCCGCCGGCGTTCACGAAGTCCGCCATGCCCGACGGGAGCGTCCCCTGTCGCTCGGCTTCGACGAGGCCACTCCCGATGAACCCGACCATCGCCGCGCCCCACGTCGAGTAGAACGCGAGCCGGGAAGCCGGCGACCCTGCCGAGTCGACGTAGTAGGCCAGCTTGGCCCGCGAGACGTCGAACTTGTCGGTCAGCGGGCGCATCATCGAGCCGACCACGAGGCAGTTGAAGTAGTCGTCGATGTGGACGGCGATACCGGCCAGGAAGGCGGCCTTCTCGGCGTCCGCGGCGGAGTCGGCCCGCGCCACCAGCGCCTCCAGGACGCCCTGTATCGCGCCGGCCCGAATCATCAGCCCGATGAGCCCGCCGATGGCGAAGATGGCCAGCAGGACGTTCTTGACGTACCACTCCCCGAACAGCGGGGCCGTGGCGATTATCTCCGGGACGACCTTCAGCCCGAACACCGCCCCGAGGACGACGCCGCCGACGCCGACCGTCCAGGGACTGCCGTCCTCGGCCTGTGGCCGGACCGTCGCCACCTCGCCGCCGGCGGTGACCAGGTCCGGCGGGACCCCGACGGCCTGCGGGTGTAACGCGCCGACTAGCACGCCGGTGGTGACGATGCCGACGAACAGCCCGATGAGGGCGTCCCGAGTGTACCAGGCCAGCCCGATGGCCACGAGCGCGGGAACGATAGACCACGGTCCCGCGGCGATTCCCTCGACCATGCCGGCAGGTCCGGATGGCGCTATATCAATGTACGTATTCGCCGGCGGAGCCGCCCAGACGAAACCCGTTTGAGCGTCCGCCGCCTCCGTCCGGTAGTGACAGCCGAGGAGCCAGCCGACCGAGACGACGACCCAGCGGCGCTCGAACTCGACGCCGTCTACGACGCCATCGACGCCGTCGGCCGCCCGCACCTCACGGCCACGGAGGTCTCCCGGAAGACGGACCTGACGCCCGAGGCGGCGCGGGCGGCGCTGGAGCGACTCGCCGCCGCCGGCGACATCGAGCGCCAGGACGTGACCGAGGTCGAGTCCGTGTGGTACCCGACGGACGTCGCCGAGGTGACCGACCGCGAGCGCGTGGTCCTGTTCCCCGACCGCCGGGAGGTGGTCGTCGAACACCCCGAACAGTTCACGCGGGCCCAGCTCTCGCAGTTCGCCCGCCTGCAGGACACGAACCGCTCGGGCGGGTACGTCTACGAACTCCGCGAGGAGGACATCTGGGCCGCGCCCCACGAGTCCCTGGACGCCCTCCTGACGACGATGCGTGACGTGCTTGGCGAGCGCTCGCCCCACCTCGAAGAGTGGGTCACGAGCCAGTGGGAGCGCGCCCGGAAGTTCCGCCTGACGACCCACGAAGACGGCTACGTCGTCCTCGAAGCCGAGAGCGACGATCTGATGGGAAACGTCGCCCGCCAGAAGCTCGACGACGATCACCTCCGGGCACCCATCTCCGACTCGGAGTCGTGGGTCAACGAGGACGCCACCGCCGAAATCAAGCGGACGCTGTACGAGGCGGGCTATCCCGTCCGGGACGACCGCGCCCTCGAAACGGGCGACGCCCTGGAGATGGACCTCCGCCTGCGCCTGCGGGACTACCAGCGCGACTGGGTCGAGCGGTTCACCGAGCAGGGCTCGGGCGTGTTCGTCGGTCCGCCGGGGTCGGGCAAGACCGTCGCCGCGATGGGCGCGATGGCCGCCGTCGGCGGCGAGACGCTGATTCTCGTGCCCTCGCGCGAACTCGCGACCCAGTGGCGCGACGAACTGGTCCGGCACACCTCGCTCACCGACGACGACATCGGCGAGTACCACGGCGGCGAGAAGGAAATCCGGCCGGTCACCATCGCCACCTACCGCACCGCCGGCATGGACCGCCACCGCAAGCTGTTCGACCAGCGCAAGTGGGGGCTCATCGTCTACGACGAGGTCCACCACGTCCCCTCGCCCATCCACCGCCGGAGCGCGGACCTCCAGACCAAACACCGCCTGGGCCTGACCGCGACGCCGACCAGAGAGAGCGACGACGAGGAGGAGATATTCACGCTCGTCGGCCCGCCAATCGGGACGGACTGGGGCAAGCTGTTCGACGAGGGCTACGTCGCCGAGCCGGAGGTCGAAATCCGCCTCGTCCCGTGGGGGACCGAGACCGAGCAGTCCGAGTACACCTCCACGTCGGGCCACGACCGCCGGCAGGCCGCCGCCAGCAACACCGGGAAAATCGACGAGATACGATACGCGCTGGCCGAGAACCCCGCCGCGAAGGCGCTCGTGTTCATCGAGTATCTGGACCAGGGCGAGGCCATCAGCGAGGCTATCGGCGCGCCCTTCATCAGCGGCGAGACGCCACACGCCCGCCGGGAGAAGCTGTTCGACGAGTTCCGCCGGGGCGAACTGGACACGCTCGTCGTCTCCCGCGTCGGCGACGAGGGCATCGACCTGCCCGACGCCGAGCTTGCCATCGTCGCCTCCGGCCTGGGCGGGTCACGCCGCCAGGGCGCACAGCGGGCCGGGCGGACGATGCGCCCCGCCGGGGACGCCCAGATGGTCATTCTGGCGACGCGCGGAACCACCGAGGAGGACTTCGTCCGACGACAGATGCGCCACCTCGCCTCGAAGGGCATCCGCGTGACCGAGACGGAGGCCGAGGCGGTCGAGCCACCCGAGACTGAGGAGTGAGGCGGTCGCGACGGTATTCGGGGCTACTCGGTGTCGAGTCGGCGCGCGGTCTCGGCCACGTTCTGAATCTTCTCCGTCTGTTCCTCGTTCGTCGCCGCGAGGTCGTCGAGCCGGTCGGACATGTCGTCGATGCCGGCCGATAGCTCGTCGACCATGCTGGCGACTTCCTCGGTCGACGCCGCCTGGTCGTCGGTCGCCGCCGACACCTCCTGGATACCCTGTGACGCCTCGTCGACCGCCGACACGATTTCTTCGAGTCGCTCGGCCGCCGCCTCGACCTGGTCGATGCCCTGGGTGACCTGCTCGGTCACGGTTTCGAGGCTCTCGACGGCGTCGACGGTCTCGTCCTGAATCTCCGTGACCGTGTCCTCGATGCGGTTCGCGTGCTCCTGTGAGTCCCCCGCGAGGGTCTTGATTTCGTCGGCGACGACGGCGAACCCGTCGCCGGCCTCCCCGGCGCGAGCGGCCTCGATGGAGGCGTTCAGCGCGAGCATGTTCGTCTGGTCCGCGATGTCGTTGATGACCTCGACGATGTCGTCGATTTCGTCCGCCTGCTCCTGCAGGCCGGCGATGTCGGAGGACACCGTGTCGACGGCCTCGTCGACGTCGCTCATCACGGCCGCGGCCTCCTGTGCGGCCTCGTTGCCCCGCGCCGCCTTCTGTTCGGCCGACGTGCTGGTACTGGCGACCTCTTCGGCGGTCGAGGCGATCTCCTCGATGGTCGCGCTCATGTCCGCGACCTCCGCCGCCACCTCGTCCATCGACTCGGACTGGCTCTCGGCGGTCTCGCTGATTTGCTCGTTCGTCCGGGCGACGTCTTCGGCCGACGTGCTCAGTTCGTCGATTGGCTGGCGGAGGCCGGTCTCGACCTCCCGCATCAATGCCTGCTGGTCGTCGATTGCCGATTCGAGCCGCTGGCTGTACGAGTCGATGTACGTGTCCATCGCCACCTGCTGGTCGAGGTTGAGGAGCTTGAACACTGACAGCGCCCGCGCCTGCATCTCTTCGAGCGCCTCGTCCCGGTCGGCGTCGCCCGACTGCAGGTCCTCGACGATTGTCTCCAGGAAGTGTTCGACGTAGATGCTGTAGGCCCCGAGATATATCTTCGGCCCGAGGTCGAGCATGTCGTGAATCTTCCCGATGCGGGCCCTATTCTCGAAGTACTGCCTGTCGTAGCTCCCGGCGACGAGGTCCCGCAGGTACTGCGTCTGGGTGTTCTTGAGCTGGTCGACCGACTTGGTTGACCGCCCGAATATCTCGACGGTCTCGTCGAACGACTGGAGGTGGTCGTAGAAGTCGTCGACGACGGCTTCCGCCCGCGCGTCCGCTTCGTCTGCCATCGCGGTGAGGTTGTCGACGTCCGACTCGTCGAACCCGGTAAATTCCTTGCGCCAGCGGATTTCGTCGGCGTCCAGTCCGATTCGTTCGGTTAGCGTCGTCCCGTCGACACCCGACCTATCGGCTTCCGTGATGCGGTCCCGAGAGCCCGGACTCTCGCTCTGAAATGCCATGGGATGTGTCAGCCGACTCCGGGGTTATATGTTCGCCCTCGGTTCTCAGCATTGAGAAGTGCACACTGACGGCGAAAACACCGCTGTTCAGCGGTCGATGCGGGCGGTTCGCTGGTCGACTGTTCGCTACTGGCTTCAATCCGTGAACTTTTGTGGGTCGCGGGCCGCCTCGGCGACTCGGACGGCGGCGACGTTCTCGGGGACGTCGTGGACGCGAACGATGTCGGCCCCTCGCTGGGCCGCCAGCGTCGTCCCGGCGATGGTCGCCTCCAGACAGTCGCCCGCCGCCTCGCCGACCAGCGAGAACAGCGACTTGTGGGAGTGGCCGACCAGCAGCGGACAGCCCAGCGCCCGGAACTCCGGGAGTCGGTCGAGCAGTTCGAAGTCCTCGGCCGGCGACTTCCCGAAGCCGACACCGGGGTCGACGATTATCTGGTCGCGGTCCAGGCCGGCCTTCTCGGCGAGCAGGACCCGCTCTGTCAGCTGGTCGATGCAGTCCGCCACCACGTCGTCGTAGTGAATGTCGCTGTCGGGGTCGACCGGCGTCTCGATTGAGTGCATCACGACGACCGGCACGTCGTACTCGGCGGCGACGAGGCGCATCTCGGGGTCCTCCAGCCCGGACACGTCGTTGAGGATGTCCGCGCCGGCGTCGAGCGCGGCCCGCGCGACCGGGGCCTTCCGCGTGTCGACGGAGACGGCCACGTCGAGGTCGGCGAGCGCCTCGATGACCGGGACCACGCGGTCGATTTCCTCCTCGACCGGGACGGGCTCGGCCCCTGGGCGGGTCGACTCGCCGCCGATGTCGAGGATGTCCGCGCCCGCCTCGACCATCCGCTCGGCGCGGGCGACGGCGTCCTCGACGGCGTTGTACTCGCCGCCGTCGTGGAACGAGTCCGGCGTGATGTTGCAGATGCCCATGACGGCCGTGCCGTCGTCCCAGGGGTGGTCGCGGTCGGCCTCGGCGGACTGCCCGAGGGACAGCGCCGCTCGGAGTTCGTCGGCGAACGTCGAGAGCCCGCCGGTCTGGCCGTCCAGTTTGCCGGCGAGCCGCCTGTACTGGGCCATCGTCGCCATCAGTACCACGTCGACGGACTCCTCGTCCTGGTCGCTCAGGCCCGAAATCGCACACTCGCCGCCCAGAGACAGCAGTTCCTGCTTCAGGTACTGGGCCTGCCGGGGCTGGACGCGGGTGCGCAGGATGCGGTGGACGCCCTTGCCCTGCATCCGGCGGGTCCCGTCCGCAGTGACGTGGGCGCTCTCCAGTGTCTCGCGGGCCTCGGCGACGGAGTCGACCCGTTTGGAGACGACCGACCGCGACCAGCGGTTGCGGGCCTCCCGGACGGCGTACAGCGACCCGGTCACGAGGACCGCATCCCCCTCGGCGGCGGCATCGAGCGCGGTCCCGAGCGCGCCCGCCACGTCCCGCCTCGTCTCGACTGCCGCGTCGGTCGCGCTCTCCATCGCGGCCGCGACGACGCGGTGGGACTCCGCCCGGTCGACGTCGGGCTGGCAGGCGACGACGTGGTCGGGGTCCGGCAGCGCCGCGGCGATGCGCTCGTGGTCCTTGTCGACCATCGCGCCGACGACGACGTGGAGGTCGTCGTAGTCGAACGACGACAGCGTCGCCGCGGTGCGCTCGATGCTCCCGGGGTTGTGTGCCCCGTCGAGGACGACCAGCGGCGACTCGCCCATGACCTCGAACCGGCCCGGCCAGTGGGCGTTGCGCAGGCCGCGTTCGAGGTCCGATTGTGAGACGTTCGCCACCTGTCGGCACAGCGTGGCCGCGATACCGGCGTTCTGGGCCTGGTGTGCGCCCAGCAGCGGGAGGTGCGTGTCGACGGACCAGTCGGGACCATCGACGGAGACGGCCCCCTCCAGCCCATCGCGGCCGCCGTACGTGGCCGTCACGTCGGCGTCGTCGCCCTCGCCGACGGTCACCACGTCGCCGGCGACCTCGCGGACTGCGGCGAGGGCGTCGCCGGTCGTCCCGGTCACGAGGGGCGCGTCCTCGGGCGCGACGTGGGCCTTGTCGCGGGCGATTTCCGCGACGGTGTCGCCGAGGATGTCGGTGTGTTCGAGCGTCACGGACGTGACGGCGCTCGCGACCGGGTCGACGACGCTCGTGGCGTCGTACCGGCCGCCGATGCCGACCTCCAGCACCGCCACGTCGACGTCCTGGCGGTCGAACTCCCACAGCGCCATCGCGGTCATCGTCTCGAAGAACGTGGGCGAGTCGCTGGCCGCCCCCTGCTCGGTCACGTGCGTCCGGACCGCGTCGATGAACTCGGTGAGAGCGGCCTCGGAGAGTTTGCGGCCGTTGGTTCGGACCCGTTCGCGCACGTCGTCGAGATGTGGCGAGGTGTACAGTCCGACGTCGAGGCCCGCTTCCCGGAGCGTTCGCTCGACCATCCGCGCGGTCGACCCCTTGCCGTTGGACCCCGCAACCTGGACGCAGCGAAGCCCCTCCTGTGGGTCACCGAGCGACGAGAGCAGGTCCTGCGTGGCGTCGGTGCCGGGTCGTGGGGCGAACCGGCGCAACTCGAAGAGGAAGTTCGCGGCCTCGTGGAACTCCATGGTCGGGCTATCGGAGCCGCTCGCTTTAGCCTGTCGAACTGTCGCGTGTGGTCGCCGCGAGCGGCTCGAACGGCCCACTCGCCCGACCTGGGCTCCGGCGGCCGGCGACGGTCACGCCCGGTCGTCGCGGTCGCGCGTGGCCCACCGGCCCAGCGCGCTCGAGAGAATCAGGAACGCGGCACCCAGCAGCGGTGCCGGGTTGATTCTCGCCTCCGGGCGCTCGTCGTCGGTCTCGTCCGCCGGCTCGTCGTCGGTCTCGTCCGCCGGCTCGTCCGAGGGCTCGAAGCCGGCGGCACCAGATTGCTCCGTGTCCGTCTCGGTGTCCCGCCGCCACCCTTCGGACTCGGTCGGCGTCGCTTCCGAAGCCAGCGCCGTCTCCTGTGGCTCCGGCGTCGGCGTCTCGTCGGTGTCCGCCCGGGCCGGTTCGAACTCCGTCTCGGTCGGCGACGGCGTGTCGACGGTCGTCCCGGTCGGGGCCGGTGTCTCGTCCTCGGCGTCGGAGGTCCACGCCGCCGCGTACGCGTCGCTCCCCTCGTCCGTCCCGTTGCGGCGGCGATACCACCAGAGGCCCGCCGTCGCCGCGCCGAGGGCAACGAGGGACAGCCCTGTGCCGAGCAGTCCCCACTGTCGCCACAGCGACCCGAGTCTGTCAGTCAGGCCGGGGCCGTCCGGTTCGTCCGATACCGGTGCGGGCGTCGAGCCCGCGCTCCCGTCGTCGACGACGGCGACACCGGGAACGGTATCGAGCACGGCGGCGACGGCGTCCCGCTCCACCTCGAGTTCGAGGAACGTCGGTGCGTCCATACTCGACCTGTCGTCGGGCGGCCACGTAAAACCCACTCAGTGTCACTCCCGGCTCAGTTCGCGCTCGGCGTCGGCCCCGGCGGACTCGGCCTCTATATCGGGGTCGCCCAGCAGTTCGGCGTCCGGGTCTTCGGCCTCGCCGAGAAGCGCCTGCAGTTCCCGCTCGTACTCGGCCTCCGTGAGGTCCCCGTCGACGTATCGGCGAGTCAGCGCCTCGTGGCGCTCCTCGACTGTCGGCTCGGGTGGCGCGACCATCTCCGAGAGGCCCAGCGACGCGAGCGGCGGGACGACCGCTTCGAGGCGGGCGAGCGCACCGGCCACGCGTTCGCTCTTCGGCACCGACGCCTGCCGGGCCAGTTCCCGAACCAGCGCGACCGAGAAGACGACGTCGACGCCCACGAGCAACAGCGTCCCGAGCAGGAACGCGGCGAACGTCTCGACGACCGCGCCGCCGCCGAGCAGCGCCCCGGCTGTGGCGACGATGCCGACGATTCCGAGCCCGACAGCCCCCAGCGTCGTCAGCACGACGGCCGCAAACAGGAGCAGCAGGCGGTTCCGTTTCACCCAGCGCACACCGACGATAGCCGGAGGGCGTTGAAATGGTTTGTGTCAGGGGTCGCTCTCGGGCGGTTCCGGGTCGCTCCGCGGGACTTCTTCGGTCGCCGGCACGTACGAGCGGCCGGAGGCGGACCAGCTCCCCCAGAGCCACTCCCGGACCGTGAGCTGGCGTTTGGTCCCTTCGTCCCTCGCGGTTTCGAGCCGCCGCTCGGTCGTGTGGAAGTAGTTGACGACGGTGACGAGCACGACGCCGCCGACAGAGTTACCGAGGAGCACCGGCAGGACGAACTGCCAGAGGCCGACCGACAGCGCCAGTTCGCCGATGAACACGAGGTAGAACATCTCCGTCGCGGAGACGACGACGTGATAGAGATTCCCGAACGGAATCGCCAGGAAGGAGATGTAAATCAACACGAGCCTGGAGATGCTGTCCCGCAGTGAGTAGTCGACCCAGACGACGCCGGCGACGATGAGGCCGGCGAACACCGCCTTCGAGAACAGCGTCACCTGTGAGGTTTCGATGGCTTTCTGCGCGAAGCCCGCGGCGGCCGACGCGGCCTCGGGGGAGAGTACGTCGGTCGTCGCCAGCGCGAGCGCGCCGAGCATCCCGCCGAAGACGTTCGACACCAGGACGACGACCCAGATGCGGAGCAGCGACGGGAGGCTCGCCAGCCGTTCGAGGACGAGCGCGACCGGCGGGAGCGTGTTCTCGGTGTAGAGCTGGTAGTCCCCGAGGATGATGAAGACGAACCCCAGCGGGTACAGGAGCGCGCTCAGTATCGGGTCGCCGCCGGTTTTCGCGTACAGCGACGCGTACAGCATGAACGTCACCGTGATAGCGAACCCGCCCGCGATGCCGGCGAAGAACAGTTCGCGGGTCCCGACGGTCACTTCCTCGTCGGCCGCGACGATGATGCGCTGGAAAATCTCGTCGGCGGAGAACCGGTCGCGGATGACGCTGCCACCCGCCGGCGCGCCGCTCCGGGACACGTCTACGGCGTCCCGAACGGCTTCCTCCCTGTCGTTGTCGTTTGCCATCGACAGCGGGTTCAGAACCCTCCGGAAAACCTCTTTCGTTGCCGCGGTCGGCCGCCCCGCTCAGTCGTGGGGGAAACACCGATAGGCGCGCTTCGCTCGTCTATCGAGCGTCAGACACTCCAGTCAGTCGTGGGGGAAACACCGATAGGCGCGCTTCGCTCGTCTATCGAGCGTCAGACACTCCAGTCAGTCGTGGCGGAAACTGCGCTGGCCGGTGAACACCATCGCCATGTCGTGTTCGTTCGCGGCCTCGATGACGCTGTCGTCGTTCTTCGAGCCGCCGGGCTGGATGACGGCCTCGATACCGGCGTCGGCGGCCTCCTCGATGCCGTCGGGGAACGGGAAGAAGGCGTCCGAGGCCATCACCGCGCCTTGGGCGTCCTTGCCCTCGGCGTGCTCCTCGGCCTTCATCGCGGCGAGGCGGACGGCGTCGACCCGGGAGACCTGCCCCATGCCGATGCCGACCGTCTCCGTCCCGTCGGCGAAGAGGATGCCGTTGGACTTGACGTGCTTGAGCGTGTGCCAGGCGAACAGCATCGACTCGACCTGCTCGTCAGTCGGTTCGCGCTCGGTGACGACCTCCAGGTCGTCGGCCGTGAGGTGCTGGGTGTCCCGTTCCTGGACCAATCGGCCCCCGACGAGGGGCTTCTCGGTCAGCGCGTCCGTGACCTCGAAGTTGTCGTTCACGTCCAGCACGCGGAGGTTCTCCTTCTCGAAGAGCACGTCCAGCGCCGCGTCGGTGTAGCCGGGGGCGACGACGACCTCCTTGAACGAGTCGATTATCTGCTCGGCGGTGGCGGCGTCGCACTCGCGGTTCAGCGCGACGATGCCGCCGAAGGCGCTCATCGGGTCCGTCGAGAGGGCCTTCCCGTATGCATCGGCGACAGAGTCGGCGGTGGCACAGCCAGCGGGGTTGGTGTGTTTGATGACCGCGGCGGCGGGCTCCTCGAACTCCTTGATGAGGTTCAGCGCGCCGTCGGCGTCGTTGTAGTTGTTGTACGACAGGGCCTTCGCGCCCTCGTTGAGCTGGTCGGCGTGGACGACGCTGGCCTCGGTGACGGTGGCGTCGGCGTACAGCGCGGCGTCCTGGTGGGGGTTCTCCCCGTATCGCAGGCTCGCGGCGATGTCGTCGGAGACGATGCGCCGAGCGGGGAAGTCGCCGCCTTCGTCGCCCTCGACGTGGACCGCGCCCTCGCCCCAGTCGACCTCGACGCGGTCCTCGGCGAACCACTCCACGACGCGGGGGTAGGCGGTGAACTCGCCCTCGTAGAGGACGCGCTCTTTCAGGCCGTCCTCGTCGTCGCCCTCGAAGACGGGGATGGGCTCCTGCGTGACGATGGGACCGCCGTCGACGCTCTCGTCGACGACGTGGACCGTACAGCCGGTCACCTTCACGCCGGCGTCGAGCACCTGCTCGTGGGCGTCCATGCCGGTGAAGTTCGGCAGCAGCGACGGATGGACGTTCAGCGTGGTCGGGGCCGAATCGAGGAACGTCTCGCTGAGGACGCGCATGTAGCCGTCCAGCGTGACGAGGTCGAAGTCGTACTCCGAGAGCGCGTCGAGGACGCGCTCCTCGTGGGCCTCGCGGGCCTCGTCGTCGTCGCGCTCGACGACCTCCGTCGGGATGCCGCGCTCGGCCGCCGCTTCGAGGACCGGCGCGTCGGCGTCGTTCGTCAGGACGACGGCGAACGACGCGCCGCCCGGGGTGCGGTCGGCGATGTTCATGAGGTTTCGGCCGCGGTTACTGGCCATACCGGCGAGTTTCATGTGCGACCGACGGACCGGCCCGTGCAAAGTTGTTGCGAAACCCCCGGCCGGCCTGTGGCGTGGGACCGGGACACACGTGGCCGCGGTGCGGTGCGCATTTGTAGCCCGCCGCCGACTCGCCCGTATGGCGAAGCTACGGTGTCAGCGCGCGGGCGCGGTCGCCGCCGTCGGCGGTGTCGTCTGGATTGGCTGGGCCCTGGCGCTGTCGGCGACCGCCCGGACCGCGACGAGCCAGCCCGTGCTGGTCGGAACCGTCGTCTCCGCGCTCGGCGTCGTGGCCGGCCACTACGCCGTCGAGGACTTCTACGGCGCACGGATGAAACGGCCCGGCACTGTCGGCGCGTGGGCGGGCGGCCTCGGGGGCCTCGTGTTCGCGGCCGGACAGCTCGTCCGCCTCCTCTCCGGCGGCGGCGAGGCAATCGTCGGCATCGGCGTGCTCGTCCTGGTCAGCGGGTCGCTACTGGTCGCGGCCGGCCTCGTCAGGACCCGCATCCAGCCGCCGTGGCTGGGCGTCCTGCTCGGGTTCGGGACTATCGCGTTCCTCGGGTTCGAGGTACAGCCCGCGACGGCGACCGTCTACGGGCTCGCCTGGGCCGCGCTCGGGCAGGACCTCTACCGCTTCGACCCGCCGGACGGCCGCTTCGGCGACGCCGAGGCCGACTACGGCTGGCTCGGCTGACTGCGCATAATCTTGCAAATGCGGGCGAAACCCTCACGTAGCCGCCGCGTGACGCACCAGCCGTGACTGACGACGAGACGGACCCGGTCGCGGCGTCGATGAGCGGGACGACCGACTTATACGACATCGCCGAGTGGGACGCCAGGTCGCGCCTCGACGGGGTGGCCGTCGGGCTCTACGGCGCGTTGCACGCGTCGCGGCGCTGGCTGCTCATCGCCGTCGCCGTGCTCCTGTTCGTGGTACAGCTCGCGGCGACTATCCTGTTGGCGCTCAGACGACCGGAACTGGGCGTGCTGGCGGCGCTGTCGGCGGTCCCGGCGCTCGGCATCGTCGGCTTCCTCTGGTACGGCGACCCGACGATGCGCGAGCCGCTGGAGCCGCTTGCGATTACGTTCGTCCTCTCGATACTGTTCGCCAGCATCGCCGCGCTGGTCAACACCCTGTTGCAACCGCTGTTCCAGTTCGTCCCCGTCGTCGGGATGGCGCTGTTCTTCTTCGTCGTCGTCGGCCCCATCGAGGAGACGGTGAAGTGGCTCGCGGTCCGCGTCGGGAGCTTCGGTACCATCGACGCGGTGGTCGACGGCGTCGTCTACGGGGCCGTCGCGGGCCTGGGCTTTGCGACCATCGAGAACGCGCTGTACATCTCGCAGGGCTACTCCCAGGCCATCGCGGCCCAGAGCGGCCAGCCCATCGTCTCGGCCATCCAGACGGCGACGAGCCGGGCGTTCGTCGGCCCGGGCCACGTCCTCTACTCGTCGTTCGCCGGCTACTACCTCGGCCTGGCGAAGTTCAACCCCGAGGACGCCGGCCCCATCGTCGTCAAGGGGCTGCTCGTCGCGGCGCTCATCCACGCGACGTACAACACCGTCGTGACGTACGCGCCGCTGGGCACGCTGGCGTTCCTCGGCTTCGTGCTCGTCTTCGACGGCGTCGTCGGCTACCTGCTGTACCGGAAGGTTGCCCGCTATCGCTCGCACTACCAGGCAGCGACGGGCACGGGACAGTAGCCGCGACCGGGAACGACACGCTTTTTCGCGCCTCCCGCGGACAGTCCGACATGACCGACAGAGGGCCACTGGCCGCCGTCTCGCCGCTTGACGGCCGATACGCCCGCTACACCGAACCGCTCGTCCCGTACGCCAGCGAGCGGGCGCTGATGCGCGCCCGCGTGAATGTCGAAGTCGAGTATCTGCTCGCGCTCGCCGATCTCGACGCCACGCCGCTTTCCATCGACGACGACCAGCGGGCCGTGCTCTGGGCGCTGTACGAGGACTTCGACGACGAGGACGCCGCCGTCGTCAAGCAACTGGAGACGGAGGGCTACGGCGAGTACGCCGCGACCAACCACGACGTGAAAGCCATCGAGTACTTCATCCGGCTGGGCATGCCCGCGGACTTGGACGCCGACAACTGGATTCACTTCGGGCTGACCAGCGAGGACGTGAACAACCTCGCCCAGCGACTGCTCGTCAAGCCCGCCGCCGAAGACGTCCTCGTCCCCGAACTCCGCGAGATTCGCGACGCGCTGGTCGAGATGGCCCACACCTACGCCGATGTGCCGATGCTCGCCCGCACGCACGGCCAGCCCGCGACGCCGACGACGTTCGGCAAGGAGATGGCCGTCTACGCCTCCCGTCTGGGCCGGGCCATCGGGCGCGTCGAGCGCGCCGCGGACGACCTCTCCGGGAAACTGGCCGGCGCGTCCGGCACTTACGCGGCCCACGTCGCCGCCTACCCCGACGTCGATTGGCCGGCGTTCGCCGAGTCTTTCGTCGCCGACCTCGGCCTGGAACACGAGCCACTGACCACGCAGGTCAACCCCTGTGACGACCTCGCGGTCCTGTTCGACGCGCTCCGTGGCGCGAACAACGTCCTGCTCGACCTCGACCTGGACGTGTGGCTGTACGTCTCTGACCGCTACCTCGGCCAGGAGGCCGTCGAGGGCGAGACGGGGTCGTCGACGATGCCCCACAAGGTCAACCCCATCGACTTCGAGAACAGCGAGGGGAACCTCTCGAAGGCCAACTCGGACCTCGTCTTCCTCGGGGACTACGTGACGAACTCCCGGCTCCAGCGGGACCTCTCGGACTCGACGGTCAAGCGCAACATCGGGGCCGCCTTCGCTCACTGTCTCATCGGCTACGGCAAGTGCCAGAACGGGCTGGCGAAGGTCGTCCCGAACGAGCAGGTGATGGCCGACGACCTCGCCGCCACGCCGGAAATCATCGGCGAGGCCGTCCAGACCATCCTCCGGCGCGAGGGGTACGCTGACGCCTACGAGCAGGTCAAGAAGGCGACGCGGGGCCGCGAGGTCACCATCGATGACTTCCACGACATGTTCGCGGACCTCGACGTGAACGACGACGTGCGGGCGGAACTGGAAGCGCTGACGCCCGGCGAGTACACGGGCATCGCCGAACAGCAGGCCGACGGCATCTGAGGGGCGGCGGTACGGGGCCGGCGGCGGGCGAACGCAACGCTCAGGGGAGTGGGGTCGTTCACCTACGATAGATGGTCCTCGGAACCGACTCACGAGTCCTGACGCTCGCGTTCGCCCGGATGGCGGACGCGCTCGGCAACTCGTTTCTCATCATCGTGCTTCCCCTGTACATCGCCAGCGGGCAGGTGTCGCTGGCCGGTATCGCCGGCCAACAGGTACTCGGCTTCACGCTCCAGACGGAGACGCTCATCGGCCTGGTGCTGTCCCTGTTTGGCCTCCTCAATAGCTTCGGCCAGCCGTTCACCGGCCGGCTCTCGGACCGGACCGGGCGGCGGCGGGTGTTCGTCCTCACCGGGCTGGTGCTGTTTGCCATCGGGAGCGCGGCCTACCCCTTCCTCTCCTCGTACTGGACGGTGCTGGCCGCACGGGCGTTCCAGGGGCTCGGTGCGGCGTTTACGATTCCGGCGACGGTCGCGCTGGTCAACGACTACGCCGCCAGCGACGCCGAGCGCGGCGGGAACTTCGGCGTGTTCAACACCTTCCGGCTCATCGGCTTCGGCTTCGGGCCGATAATCGCCGGCGTCGTCATCACCGGCGGGCTCGACGCGAGCGACGTGGTGACCTACCGGCTCGCTGGCGCTGCGATATCCGGCTTCACCGCCGCCTTCGCCGTCGCCGTGCTGGGCGCTGCCGTGAGCTTCCTGCTCGTCTGGTTTCTCATCCAGGACCCGCCGTCAGAGGCCGATGCGGGCAAAGACCTCTCGATAGCCGTCTTCGACCGCGAGGGAGAGGGGCTGGACTCGGTGTTCGTCCTCGGCGTCGGCACGTTCATGATGGCGACGACCATCGCGCTGTTCGCCACGCTCGAAGGCCCGATTCGGATGCGCCTGGACGAGTCGACGCTGTTTTTCAGCGTCCAGTTCGCCGCCGTCGTCATCGCGAACGTCGTCTTTCAGGTCCCCATCGGCCGGGCGAGCGACCGGTACGGCCGCCGGCCGTTCATCGTCGCCGGGTTCGTCGTCCTCGCCCCGTCGGTGTTCGTCCAGGGCCTCGTGACGGACCCGTGGCTCATGCTGCTGGCCCGGTTCGTCCAGGGTATCGCCGTCGCGCTCGTGTTCGCCCCGTCGCTCGCGCTCGCCGGCGACCTGGCCGGCGCGCGCGGGTCCGGGACGACGCTGTCGGTGCTGACGATGGCCTTCGGCCTCGGCGTCGCCGCCGGGCCGCTGGCCTCCGGCCTGCTGTACAACGCGGGGTCGTTCAGTACGCCCTTTACCGTCGGTGCCGGGCTCGCGGCCCTCGCGCTCGTGTTGACCTACACCCAGGTCGAGGAGACCCTGGAGTTCGGGGGCGACCCGGACCAGCCGGTCCCGCAGGACTAACTCGCGCCGCCGCGGGCCGATACCGGCAATCGGAACCGTTAGGACGCCTGACACCATATCACGAGCTATGTTCACAGACCGCTCGGATGCGGCGCGACAGCTCGCGGCCGCGCTGCGCCGGCGGGATGTCGTCGGCGACGTCGTCGTCGCGCTCGCACCGACCGGGGTCCCCATCGCGAGCGTGGTCGCCGACGCGGCCGGCCTCCCGGCGGATGTCGTTGTAATACAGCGTATACGGGCCCCGAACCACCCCGACCTGACCATCGGGGCCGTCGCGCCGGGCGGGTTCTCGTGGATTAACAGCCCGATGATGCGGTTTCTGGACGTGACCTGGGAGTACGTTCTGGAGGCCAAGACACAGGCGAGCGACGCCGTCGAGACGAGAGCGGTCAGCTACGACGAGACGTGGGGTCCGCTCGACGTCTCCGGGAAGCGGGTGATACTGGTCGACGACGGGATTCAGACGGGGGCGGCGATGCGCGTCGCCACCCAGCGCCTGCGGACGGCCGGTGCCGACGGGGTCGTCGCCGCCGCTCCCGTCGCGCCGCCGGACGTCATCGACGAGGTCCGGCAGTGGGCCGACGCCGTCGTCGTCCCGCTGAAGCCGGCGGCGTTCCAGGCCACCGCCGACTACTACGAGCAGTTCGACAGCGTGACGGACGAGGAGGCGACGACGGGGCTGGGGGACATCGGCCGCCAGCGGTCGGCGTAGGCGGGGCCGCGACTCAGACCAGGCGCTCGACCGTCTCGCGGACCGCCCGGGCGGCCGTCCGCACCTCGGAGAGGCGGACGTACTCGCGCTTCGAGTGGGCGACCGCGCCCACCCCGTCGCTCAGGTCGCCGGGGCCAAACACCACGGTCGGGGCGTGTTCGGCGAAGTACGAGGCCTCCGTCGCGGCCCCGAACGGCCGGACTGCGCCGCCGCTGGCTTCCTGTAGCGTCCGGACCAGCTCCGCGTCGGCGTCGGTGGCGAACGCCTCGGGGAAGGGCGTGTCCGGGCGGATGAGCTCGACCTCCAGCCCCATCGCGTCCGGGAGCCACTGTTCGAGGTGGGCCTGGAGGCCGGCACAGAACGACTCGCTCGTCTCCGGCGGGACGCTGCGCCGGTCGAAGGTGATGGTACATTCGGCCGGGACCTGATTGGTCGCCTCGCCGCCCTCTATCATCGACGCCGTGAGGATGGGGCGGCCGAGTGTCTCGTGTTCGCCGGGGCCGCTGGTTCGCGGTTCCCCGTCGTCACCGCTCGCGGGTCCAGAGGCGCTCCGCGCCTCGCTGTCGTCGTAGGACTCCATCGCCTGCAAAATAGGCGCGGCGGCCCGAATCGCGTTGTGGCCGCTGCCGGGGTCGGCGGCGTGGGCGCTCTCGCCGCGGATGGTGACGGTGCCCTCGAACTGTCCCTTCGCGGCGGTACACACGTCCAGGCCGGTCGGCTCCCCGACGATGTAGCCGTCCGCGTCGATGGTTTCGGCGAGGTGCGCACCGCCGGTCTGGGTGGTCTCTTCGTCGGTCGAAACCGCCAGCGTGACCCGGCCGTCCTCGGGCGTGACGGTGAGGAAGGCGTCCAGCAGGGCCGCGAGCGGTCCCTTCGCGTCACAGGCTCCGCGGCCACAGGCGACGTCTCCATCCCCGTCGTCCCCGGTGCCGTCGACGGCCTCGTCCGGCCCCGGCGGCTCGGTCCGGCGCTCGTAGGGCAGATGCGGCGGGACGGTGTCGATGTGCGTGTTGAGGAGGACGTGCGGGCCGTCGCCCTCGCCCCGAGTCGCGATCACGTTCCCGAGGTCGTCGATTTCCGGGTACTCGCCGGCGTCCTCCAGCGTGTCGACCAGTAGCGCGCGCATCTCGTCGACGTTCTCGTGCGAGGGCGTCTCGACCGCCGTTCGGTGGAAGGTGGGGATGTCGAACGCCATCACTGCTCCATGCGGGTCACGTCCGCCAGCGTCTCGCGCTCGCGGACGACCCGCGTCTCGCCGCCCTCGAAGGCGACCTCCGCGGGGCGGGGCTGGGAGTGGAACTGGTTGGCGAGTTCGTAGCCGTACGCGCCGGCGTTGCCGATTGCCAGCAGGTCCTCGCGCTCGGGGCGGGCGATGGGGCGGTCGGTACAGAACACGTCGGCGCTGGTACAGCAGGGACCGCCGACGGAGACGGGCGCGCTGTCGCGGCCCGGCGCGGTGACGTTGCGAATGGGGTGATACGAGCCGAACATGGCGGGGCGGATGAGCGTCGCCAGCGAGGCGTCGACGCCGACGACCGTCGCCGCGGGGGTGTCCTTTATCGTGTTGACCTCGGTCAGAATCAGTTCGGCGTCGGCGACGACGTACCGGCCGGGTTCGAGTTTGACCTGTGCGTCGAGGTCGCCGACGGCCTCGCGGACCTTCTCGCCGACGATGTCCATGTCGAGGGGGTCGACGGTCTCGCGGTAGGGGACGCCGAAGCCGCCGCCGAAGTCGACGAATTCGAGGTCCGCGCCGTCGGCGATGACCTCCCGGCCCATGTCGGCGACCTTCTCGATGGCCCGGCAGTGGTCGTCCAGGTCGTCGTGGAGGACGCCGCTGCCCGCGTGGGCGTGCAGGCCGACGAGGTCGAAGCGCTCGCGCACGTCCGCGGCAACCTCCGGCACCGCGTCGTAGGGAATGCCGAACTTCGCGTCCTTGCCCGTGGCGACCTTCTCGTGATGGCCCGTGCCGATGCCGGGGTTGATGCGGATGGCGACCCGGCCGTCGTAGCCCCGTTCTTCGAGGCGGTCGAAGGTGTCCCGCGCGCCCGCCGTAATCGTCAGGCCGGGGTTGTCAGCGGCCAGCTCCACGGCGTAGTCGAGGTCGTGGTCGGGCGGATTGACGGCCGTGTACTGGAGCGTGTTCGGGTCCGCGCCGGCGTCGATGGCGCGCTGGAGTTCCCCCCATGCGGCACACTCGATGTCAGCCCCGGCCTCGAGCAGTTTCGACAGGACGGCCTGTCCGGTGTGGGCCTTCGCGGCGTACATGACGTGGGCGTCGGGGAAGGCCGCGGCGAAGCGCTCGTAGTTCTCGGCGACGCGGTCGAGGTCGACGACGTACAGCGGCGTGCCGTGCTCGGCGGCGACCGACTGGAGGCGCTCGTGGTCCCAGTCCGCCAGGCGGCGGACCGGCGGCGAGTCGTGACTCATTGGGAAAACAACGGCGACGGCGGCTAACAAGGGTTCCGCTTCCAGCCCTGGTGCTCGCTCCCGCCGGCCGCAGCGAGAGCCGACGACCGTGAAACCCGGTGTCAGAACCCGGGTAGGTCCGCGCCGGCGGGGCGGCTGCACGAAACCGAATCGCCACTATCCGAGTGACTGCCCGTCCAGGTCCGAACTCGTAAACCAGTTCGAAAAGTCGGTTAACGACCATATTCAACGCCTCCACCTGGCCGTCGGCACGCTCGGCCGCGGCTCACCTCTCCATTTTCGTGCCCTGTCACCGCTTGCATCTCCTATCAGCATAGACTTATTAGTCATCCTACACGAATGTCTCGTATGCCTTCCAGGCTCTCCAGCGGCGGCCGCCGGGTCGCCGCGTTCGCGCTCGCATCGCTCGTCCTGCTGTCGGCCGCGACTGGCGTCGCCGCCGCGCAGTCGTATCAGGGGGCTTCAGACACCATCGTCGTCGGCGTCGACGAGACGTACGACAGCGTCGAGGGGTTCGCCGGGACTATCGTCGTCCGCGGGACGGTGACCGGAGACGTCTCCGCGGCGGCGGGAACCATCCACGTCACGGAGACCGGCGAGGTCGGCGGGAACGTCGAGGCCGCGGCCGGAACCGTCCGCATCGACGGCACCGTCGGCGGCGACGTGAGCGCCGCCGGCGGCACGGTCGAAATCGGCGAGTCAGCCCGGATAGCCGGGAACCTCGACGCGGGCGCGGGCTTTCTCGCGATTCACGGGTCCATCGACGGGACCGTCCGCGCCGGTGCAGAGGAAATCGTTCTCGGCCCGACGGCGTCGGTCGGCGGGGACGTCCGCTACGACGCCGAGACGTTCACCCGTGACCCCGATGCCACCGTCGCCGGAAGCGTCGTCCGGGACGAGACCATCGGTGACAGCGCCGGTCCGGACTTCGGCGAGTTCGCGCTCCCGTCGTGGCTCGGCGCGGTCTACGGCCTGTTCGTGAACCTCCTGCTCGGCGCGGTTCTGCTGGCAGCCTTCCCGTCGTTCTCGGCGCGCGTCGCCGAGCGTGTCGGCGAGAGCCCGGCGAAGTCCGGCGGCGTCGGGGCGCTGACGCTCGTCGCCGTACCCGTCGTGCTCGTCGTGCTCCTGCTGACTATCGTCGGCATCCCGCTCTCGCTGGTCGGCGCGGCCGCGTTCGGCGTCGCCGCGTGGGTCGCCGTCGTCTACGGCCAGTTCGCCGTCGGGTCGTGGGCGCTCTCGCTCGCCGACCGCGACAACCGCTGGCTCGCGCTCGTCGTCGGCCTCGTCGGGTTCGCGGTCCTCGGCGCGGTTCCGATTCTGGGCGGCCTGCTCGAACTGATAGCGTTCCTGCTCGGCCTCGGCGCGCTGGCGCTCACGCTCCGGGAGTCCTACCGGAGTCGCAGGCGGGCACCGGGCGGCCGCCAGACGACGCTCGGCGAGACCGGCGACACGCCGACGGCGTGAGGGCGACGCCGCGATACGGGTCTCACTCAAGAGAGCCGCCCCGTTCGGTCGTGCCGCTCGCTGTCCACGGTTCGCTCCGCTCACCGTTCGTCTAACGAGAGCCGCTCCCTGCAGTCGCGCCGCTCGCTATTCACGGCTTCGCCGTTCGTGCCGTCGGGGTTGCTCCCGCTGGTCGCAACCTCGCTACTCGCGGGTCACTTCGTTCCCCGCTCGCCTATCGAGGTTCTTCGCTTCGCTCAGAACCTCGCTACTCCCGAAGCGCGTCCTCTCGCTCCGTCGCTTCCAGCGTCTCCTCCTCCACGTCGGTCGCCACCACAGCGGGCTTGTACGCCCCGCCGGGGATGAGGTCGTTCTCGCCGACGGAGGAGTCGACGAAGCGCTGGAAGGCGCGCCGCTCCGGCGGCAGTTCGCCGTACAGCACCTCGTCCTCGACGAGGTCGTAGACTGGAATCCGCGGCGTCAGGAGCGTGTTCTCGCCGACGATAGAGTCCTCGCCGACGACGAAGCCGCTGGTGACCCGACAGCCAGCGCCCAGCGACACACCGTCCTCGACGATGACCGGCGCGTTCTCGACCGGTTCGAGGACGCCGCCGATGAGCGTGTTCGCGCCGAGCTTGACGTTCTCGCCGATTTGGGCACAGGAGCCGACGGTGTCACAGGAGTCGACGAGCGTGCCGTCGCCGACGTAGGCCCCGATGTTGACGAAGGAGGGCGACATCATGATGCAGTCCTCGCCGAGGTACGCGCCCCGGCGGATGGCGGTCCCGTCCGGCGTGTTGCGGGTCCCGCGCTCGCCGAGGTCCGCGGTCTCGCGCAGCGGCAGTACGTCGTGGTAGTCGACGCCGCCGTACTCGCGGGCGACGGTCTCGCGCAGGCCGAAGTTCAGCAGAATGCCCTGTTTAACCCAGGCGTTTGCTTCCCACTCGCCGCCGGACTTCTCCGCGGCGCGGACCTCGCCGGCTTCCAGCGCCGCGAGGAACTCGTCGAGAACGGCGAGGTGGTCGTCGGTCGCGTCGGTCGCAGACAGGCCGTCCTGTTTCCGTTGCCAGAGGTCGTCGATGTCGGCTTCGAGGCTCATACCACCCGGTTGCAACGCCGGGGGCTTACTTACCGGGGTTTCGGAACGGCTGTGCTACCGTGACTCACTCCCGTCTCAGTCCGCCCCGCGGCCCGGGATGTACCCGCACTCCTGGCACATACTGATTCGGGGGGCCGTCGCTTCGAATTCACTGGAACATCGTGGGCAGTCGGTCGCTGGCAGTTGTACGTGGTGGTTCGTAGCCATACGCGACAATCGGCAGTTCCGACATATAAGGCTGCCCGTAATATTGAGAGAAGTGTTTGTGTGTGTATTATCACATATTAATTCCGCGGCCGCGCTCGCTCAGGCGTCCACGACCTCGCTGAAGTCGTACCAGCCGGCGTCGCGGCCGACGAGCCACGTCGCGGCATCGAGCGCGCCGGCGGCGAACACCCCGCGGTCCTCGGCGCGGTGGGACAGCGAGAGGACCTCGTCGTTGCCGGCCAACACGAGTTCGTGCTCGCCGCGGATGTCGCCGGCGCGGCGGGCGAACACGCCGATTTCGTCCGCCTCACGCGGAGCGTGTCCCTCCCGGCCGTACACCGGTTCCACGTCGCGCTCCGCCTGAATCACGTCGAGGATACTGTTGGCGGTCCCCGACGGCGCGTCGACTTTGCGGTTGTGGTGGGTCTCCATCAGCTCCAGGTCGTACTCTTCGAGCGTGCCGACCGCCTCGCTCACGAGGCGCTGGAGGACCTGAATCCCCTGCGAGAAGTTGGTCGCCTTCAGCAGCGGAACCTCCTCGCTGGCGTCTCGCAGGCGGGCCAGCCCGTCCTCGTCGAAGCCGGTCGTGCCGACGACCATCGGGACGCCCGCCTCGACGCAGGCGTCGGCAACGGTCAGCGCGCCCTCGGGGACGGCGAAATCGACCACGACGTCCACGTCGTACTCACGGAGCGCCGCGGCGGCGTCGGTCGGGTCGACGACTGGGACCCCCTCCACTGCGTCCGTCCCGTTGGTGGCGAAGCCGACCACGACCTCGCTGTCGGTGGCGGCCTCGATGACGGCCCCGCCCATCTGGCCGGTGACGCCGTTGACCGCCACCCGCGTCATCGCTCGGCCTCCGCGTACTCGTCTTCGAGGTCCTCGGTTTCGAGGCTCGCCAGCACGTCACGCAGGTGGTCGAGGTGCTCGTCCGAGAGGCGGGTCAGCGGCGACCGCAGGTACGCCGGGCCGTACCCGCGGATTCGCATGGCCTCCTTGACCGGGATGGGGTTGGTCTCGACGAACAGCGCGCGGAACAGCGGGCCGAGTTCGTGGTGAATCTGGCGGGCGCGCTCGAAGTCGCCGGACAGCGCCGCGCCGACCATCGCGCAGGTACGCTCCGGTTCGATGTTGGCCGAGACGGAGATACAGCCGGTCCCGCCGACCGACAGCATCGGGAGCGTCATCCCGTCGTCGCCGGACAGCACCGCGAAGTCCTCCTCTCGCGTGCGCTCGATGATTTCGGAAATCTGGTTCATGTCGCCGCTCGCGGCCTTGTAGGCCCGGATGTTCGGGTGCGCGGCGAGTTCGACCGCCGTGTCGGGCTCGATGTTCTGGCCCGTCCGCGAGGGGACGTTGTACACTATCTGTGGCAGGTCGACGGCGTCGGCAAGGGTCGTGTAGTGGTCGACGAACCCCTGCTGCTCGGGCTTGTTGTAGTACGGCGAGATGAGCAGGAGGGCGTCGGCACCGGCCTCGGCGGAGCGGCGGGACAGTTCGAGCGCCTCCGCCGTGTTGTTCGAGCCAGAGCCGGCGATGACCGGCACGTCGTCGACGGCGTCGATGACCGCCTCGACGACCTCGACGTGTTCGTCGTGTGAGAGCGTCGCCGACTCGCCGGTCGAGCCGACGGGGACGAGCCCGTCGACGCCGGCGGATTCGAGCCGCTGGGCGTCGTCTCTGAGCGTTTCGAAGTCGATACTGCCGTCCTCGTGGAACGGCGTGCACATCGCCGGGAACACGCCGCGGAAGTCGATAGCTGTCATTGCTGTGTCGTGGTGTCGTTGTGGGTGGGTTGTCCGGTCGGAGACGGTACGATGGCCGGCCGATACCGCCGGCTGGTGTCAGTTGGTTCGACCCGGGACGGAGTCGCCACGTCCGCCACGAGCCACTAAAACGTCTGTTTGCGTTTCGCGCGGACGACGCACTCTCCGGAGAACGGGGCAGTTCCGGACCGATGGCGTCGTCGCATGGTCGAGTAACCACGTCTGACCGACTTAGCTTTTGTGTTCTCGCTGTCGGCTCCCGCCGGGCCTGTGAGCGCGTCGGTGGCCCGACCGATGTCCGGCGCGTTTGCTCCCGAGCGTCCCTGAGACGCAGTTCCAACGGTTTAATATCTGTGAGTGAACAGTACCACACCCATGAGTGACTGGCAGCAGCGTATGAAGTCCGGGTCGGAAACCCTGCACAAACAGGCGGTTCGACTTCCCCTCCCGGACCGAGAGGCCGAACGGTCCGTTCACGAGAACATGATGCGGATTGCGGCCGCAGGGAAGCGAAAGAGCCAGTTACTCGCAGACCCGGACGTGCCGCTGACGGAAGTGTACGAGGACGAACTGACCGACATGCGAAAGAGCTTCCAGCACCGCTTACAGCAGGTCGCCGGCGAGGACTACTACGAGGTCGCGACCGCGTACCTCGACGGCAACCGCGACGACTGGATCGGCGCGCTCGCGGCGTACTATCTGGAGTGTTACTACCGCTTGCAGGAGCGGTACACCGTCGACGAGCAGATATTCTGTCTGGTGATTCTGCGCTATCCGGAGAGTTTCACCGTCAACCTCAGTTTCCTCACGGGTGACATCAGTGCACCGGGCGTCCGGTACGAATCCTCGAAACACGTCGAGGACGACCTCGACGGCGACGACCGGGAGCAACTCTACGCCGACTGCCAGTACTCGCAGGCCAAAGCGTCGGAGTACCTCCGTGAGAACGTCGGCTGTATTCGGCACGCGTTCCCAGACCCGGACACGACACCGTTCGAGCAGCGACCATACGGCGGGTTCGTCCACATCACCGGCCGACAGGGTGCGACGTTCGGCGAGGTGCTCGACACCCTCCAGCCCAGTCCGGACCGCTTCGAGGACAGCCCGTCGGCACCCGGACTCGTCCCGGAAGGACCGGCGGCCAAGCGGGCGAAGGAGGCGTACCTCGGCGACACCACGGTCGTCAGCTGACACGAACGGGTCCGTTCGACGGCTGTATCCCGAAAGCATATTCCGGGGGATAGCCAACACCGGATATGACAGTCTCCCATCCGGGACAGCGCGTCGCCGTGCTGGCCGACGCGCAAAACCTCTATCACACTGCCCGGAGCCTCTACTCGCGGAACATCGACTACGACGCACTACTGCAAGAGGCCGTCGACGACCGCGAACTGACCCGCGCCATCGCCTACGTCATCCGGGCGGACTCCCCCGAGGAGGAGTCGTTCTTCGAGGCGCTGGTCGACATCGGCTTCGAGACGCGCATCAAGGACATCAAGACCTTCCAGGACGGGTCGAAGAAGGCCGACTGGGACGTGGGGATGAGCCTCGACGCCGTCACGCTGGCGAAGCACAACGACGCCGTCGTCCTCTGTACCGGCGACGGCGACTTCGCCCGCCTCTGTCGCTATCTCCGCCACGAGGGCTGTCGCGCCGAGGCGATGGGCTTCGAGGAGTCCTCCTCGGAGGACCTCAAAGCCGCCGTCGACGGCTTCATCGACATGAGCGACGACTCCGAGCGCTTCCTGCTGTAGCTGGCGGCGTCGCGTTCCGAGAACTGTCAGTGAAGCGGCGTTAGACCGGGCGGCCGTCTTCCGACGTTCCGAGGAGGAGCGCGCCGGCGGCGAGTCCCAGCGCAGCCACCGTCCCGGCGGCGGCCGGAATGCCGATGTCGATTGCGCCTGTGCCGAGAATGAGGACGGTACTGACCGCCAGCAGAACCGCACCCAGAACGACTTTCCGCGTGTCTGTAGCCATATCACCCGCTACTTGGGAGTCATCCGGTATAAATTTCCCCAAAACCGACGGAGGAAAGTATGGTACAAGGCAGCAATGTCCACGGTGCTCCGAGAGCCGTCGTCCCGGCGGGGATTCGGGGCACCTGCAACACTGAAGCAGTACATACATCCCCTCGTATCGCCCCGTCCCAGGTGGGTCGCACGGACGACGCGTTGTCGCTTGCAGATGATGTCGGTACCCCTCGTGGCCGCCCGTCACGGGCCGGTCGCGAGTCGGAGACCCACCGCAGTTCCAGGCATCGTGGTCACTCCCTGACCGCGGGTCGGATACGGAGGCACGCGCCCCGCGCGGGGCGACCGGCGGAGCGAACCGACGGCATTCCGGTTCGGAGACTTTACACCGCGAGTCGGAACGGACTGGGGAGCGGCTTCGACATCGGACACACCTTCGGTCGGCCGTGGTTCGGGCAGCCACGGTCTGACACACCGTTATTTGCGACAGACCGAAAGGCGGTTTATCTCCCGGCATCGAACACGGGCAATGAGTGACGACGAGTTCCGCGGACTCCGACGTGCGGCCGACTACCAGTTCGGCGGCGGTGGCGGAGCGGCGCTGTTTGCGGGTCCCGACGCCCTCGACGTAACGCACACCAGCTCCGGGCGGCCGCGACAGGTCCATGCCACGGACGGCCGCATCGCCACGTACGGTGACGACGGGCGCTTCCGGCTCGGTCTCGCCGGCGGGAACCGGCTCCTCGATGCGTTCGACGCGCCGCGACACCGCGTGGTCGTCGGCGACGAGAGCGAGCCGTTCGTCCGCGAGGGCCGGAACGCCTTCGCGAAGTTCGTCCAGTCGGCCGACCCGGCGCTGCGACCGGGCGACGAGGCCCTCGTCGTCCACGAGGACGGCTATCTGCTTGCCGTCGGCCGCGCGGAACTGCCCGGCGGCGGCATGGACGACTTCGAGACGGGGATGGCCGTGAAGGTCCGCCAGGGCGCGGAGGACTGAGGCGGGAGCGCGGCGACAGAAAGCACTTTGCGTCGTGTTCGGAACGACGGGTATGCGCCGCCGGCAGGCCCTCGCCGCTCTCCTCACCCTCCCGGTTACCGGGTGCGTCGCGCCCGGTTCAGACCGGTCGACGCAGAGCGGTTCGTCGCGGACAGCCGCGGGACGACGGTCGCCAACGCCTCCCGACCAGTCGTCACCGACGCCCACCGACCAGCCCGCGTCGACACCGCCGCTGACGGTACCTCCGGACGACCCGATACTGTTCGTCGTTCACAACGCGACAGATAGCGAACGAACCGTCCATCTCCGCGTCGCTCGCGGCGGGACGCCGGTGCTCGACGAGGCGGTGACGCTCCCCGGCGGCGAATCGAGCGAGTTCGATTCGGGCATCGCCGCGACCGGCGAGTACTCCATCAGCGTCGACGTGGAGGGCGGTCTGAGCCGGACGCTCGACGTTCACATCGGTGAGTTCGACATCCGCGGCGGGTCGAATCACTACGTCGAAGTCACCGCCGACGGGGTCGATGTCTTCTGGGAGGAGTAATCATAGCACCAGCCCGGACTGCAACGCCCAGACGAGCACCGTCACCGTCACCGCGCTGGCGACGGTCGTCAGGAACACCGTCGCGCTGACGAGTTCGTCCGGGGAGCGGTCCCCGGTCCCGTGGCTGAACGCGCCGACGAGGATGATAGTCGTCACGCCGGTCGGCGTCGCGAGCAGGAGCACGACCACCCGCGCGACCGTCTGGTTCTGGAACCCCACCGCGAGCACCGCCCCGAGCGCGACCACCGGCGCGAGCAGGAGTTTCAGCGCGCTGGCGGCTCCGACCGAGCCGAGGTCGCTGTCCCCGTCGACGCTCGACAGCTGAATCCCGAGGATGAGCAACATCACCGGAATCGAGGCGTTGCCGAGCAGTTCCAGCGTCTGCATCACCGTCGACTCCGCCGGCGGGACCGCGCCGAGCCAGCGGAGGCCGAGCGCGACGACGACGGCGTAGACGAGCGGCACGCCGAACACGCGGCGCATGTCCGCGAGCGGGCTGCTGGCGCTGCCCCGGGCGGCGATGTAGATGCCGACGGTGTAGAGCAACACGCCCTGCAGCGCGGTCACGAGGACGGCGGTGCTCCGGCCAGTGGGACCGAAGGCGAAGTCGGCCAGCGGGATACCGTAGTTCCCGGTGTTGGGGAAGATAGAGATGAGGACGAACCCGCCCAGCAGGGGTTCGGAGTGGCCCGTCAGGCGGCCGACCCCCTCCGCGACGGCGAGCATCGCCGCGGTGAACACCACGACGGCGAGGACGACGCTCAGAATCGTCCCGCCGGCCAGCGTCGACGTGGTCAGGCTGTGGACGACGAGCGCCGGCGCGAGAACGTACACCGTGATGGTGTTGAGTGCGTCGGGGTCGGTGTCCTCCACCCGGCCGAGCGCGAAGCCAGCCGCGGCGACGACGACGACCGGCAGGATGGCCGTGGCGAAGATAGACAGCAGTGACACGGCGGGAATGGACGGGCGAGCCTTAGAATCGTTACGAAGCCGCTGTGGCGTGCCTGTTTCGGTCGCTAGCGGTCCCGACGACCGGCCGAGCCCGGGTCGCTACGCTTTTCTGCCCTGGCCCGCCAGTCCTACGTATGTTTGGCGGAGGCGGCGGGATGAACCCGCGCAAGATGAAACAGATGATGGAACAGATGGGCATCGACATGGAGGACATCGATGCGCAGGAAGTGATTATCCGCACGCCGGACGAGGAACTCGTCTTCGACGACGCGGAGGTCCAGCTCATGGAGGCCCAGGGCCAGAAGACCTACCAGGTCGTCGGCGAGCCCGAGAGCCGCGACCTCGACTCCGACGCGGGAGCGGCAGACGACGCCGACGAGAGCGGCAGCGACTCCGGCGTCGACGAGGACGACGTTGAACTCGTCGCCATGCGGGCCGGCGTCGACGAGGACACCGCGCGAGCGGCGCTGGAAGCCAACGACGGCGACCTCGCGGACGCGGTCGACGAACTGGAGTAACGTGGCGTACCTCTTCGTCCACGAGGACCGCGAGTACCTGCTGGACCCCGGCGAGCGCTTCGAGTCCGACCTCGGCATTCTGGAGGTCCCCGAGGACGTTGCACCGGGCGATGTCGTCGAGACCCATCTGGGCACCGGCTTCACCGTCCGCCGGCTGCGCGGCCCGGACCTGTTTACCCACCTCGAACGCACCGGCGCGCCGATGATGCCCCGCGACGTGGGGCTGGTCGTCGGTAAGACCGGCGTCGCCGCCGCGGACCGCGTCCTCGACGCTGGCACCGGGACCGGCATCCTCAGCGCGTACATGGGTCGCATCGGGGCCGACGTGGTGACCTACGAGCGCGACCCCGACTTCGCCGAGGTGGCCCGCCAGAACATGGCCGTCGCCGGCGTCGCGGACGCCGTCGAGGTCCGGACCGGCGACGTCACCGACGACCTCGACGACCTCTCGGGGTTCGACGTGGTGACTCTCGACACGGAGGACGCTCCCACCGTGGTCGAGCGGACGCCCACGCTGCTCGACCGGGGCGGGTCGCTGGCGGTGTACTCCCCGTTCGTGGAGAACACCCGCGAGGTCGTGGCCACGGCCACCGAGGTCGGCCTGGAAGGCGTCGAGACGCTCGACACTATCCAGCGCGAGATGGACTTCGACGACCGCGGCTCCCGCCCCTCGACCGGCGGCGTCGGCCACACCGGCTACCTGACGTTCGCCCGGCGGCCCTGACGCCCACCCGAGCCGGGCACCCCTACCGTTGGGGTCGGTTTTAAACATGCAGTAGCACGTACATGTCACTGCATGAGCGACTCAGAGACGCCGATGGAGACGACGACCTGGCCCGACCTCGCAATCGGGCTCTACGACCGTCTGACCGGGCGCAACGCCGAGATAACGTACGACTTCGAGGACATGGAGGTCGACGTGCCGAGCAAGGCCGGCGAGGACGCCGAACACGCCCGCTGGCGGGTCGACGGCACGCTGACCATCACAACACGCGACAACGACTGACAGTGGCGACCACGGCGAAGACGGTCGGCGCGCTGGTCGACGTCCTCGAACGGAAGCCGGACCTCCTCGTCGACGCCGACCTGACCGTCGAGCGTGACGGTGTCGCCTTCACCGTCCGCGGGTACGACGACCTCGTGGCCGTCGACCTGCCGTCGTTCGGAGCGGCGCTCACCCTCTGGCGGGACCGGCCGGTCGAGGGCGCGGACGCCGCCGCGGCGCTTTCGGCTGCTGGACTGACGGCCGAACTCAGAGTCCGCGGAGCGCCCGTCGCCCGCCTCGGCGCGTCCGCCGTCCCGGGCCCGCTCACGGAACGGCTCGGCCTCGGCCCGGTCGAACTGTTCTCCGAGGGCGCGCTCCTGGCGCTTACGCCACGGCGCGGATGAGCGCCAGCAGTTCGGCCCGGTAGTCCGACGGCGTCCGTTCGAGCGTCTCGGTGGGGTTCTCGATACCGAGCAGCGTCGCCAGCGCCCGGTCGGGGTACGCCCCGGCGGCGATGCGGAAGCCGTCGCCGTGCCAGACGCCGACCCAGCCGGTAATCGACAGCGTCGCGTCGACCGCTTCGAGGGAGAGTTCGGCGCTGTAACTCCGGAGCCGTGCGCGGTCGCCGCTGTCGACGCGGACCCGCTCGCTCCGCCCGCGCTCGACGGACTCGAACCCCCTGTCGGCCAGTTCGTCGGCGAAGGCCGACTGGGCCTCCGAGCGGACTGTCGGGAGAATCATCGCCGGGCCGATACCCGGCGTGAGCGGTGGCGTAAACGACAGCGCGGTCGCGAAGAAGAACCGCCACTGGTGGTCGAGCCCGACCGCGTCCCGGACGGCCGCGCGCGTCTCGGCCGCGTCGTACACCTTCGTCGCCCCCTCGACGCGGGCCGTCGGGAGCTCGAAGACGGTCTCGACGCTCTCGTCGACGAGCTCCCAGCCGCCGTCGCGCAACTGGTCGGCGGGGACGTCCGGGTACGCGGGGTCAGTGGGCACGGGCTGGCCTCAGTGGTCGTCCTCGCGCCACTTGTGTTCGCACTCGGTACAGGTGAAAAAGCGCGTCTCGGACTCGTCGGCCGCGCGAATCTGCTTCATTTCGTAGAAGGCCCGCTCGTTGCCACACTCGGGACAGCGGGCCCCCGTGGTCGGCCCCATGTCCTCGGCGTCGACCTCGGACGTGTCGACGACCTCCGACTCCTCCTGGCCCTGCGTGGTGACGGCCATCTCCTGTTCGGCCTCGGCGTTCCGGCGCTTCTCGTACCCGCAGCTGCCACAGACCCAGCGCTCGTCGTCCGTTTTCATCATCGAACCGCATTCGTCGCAGAACTCCATTGTAGTACCACCGTATGCCTGCCGCCCGTGTTAAACGCCCGGTTTCGCTCAGCCCGTCTCAGTCGTTGCGGACCCACGCCGAACACGGCTCCATGTCGTCCATGACCTCGCCGTGGAACGAACAGTACGGCTCGATGTCGCCGTCTTGCATCACGTACTCGAAGTGCCGGCAGTTCCCGCAGTAGGTGTCCGGCTCGCCCCGGTGGACCGCCGTCTCGGTAATCGCGTCGTGGCCCGTCGTCGCCGTGCCGCCGTCGGTCGACGCCGACGCTTCCGGGCCGGCCTCGGCTATCCGCGGGTCGAGCGCGCTCTCGGAGGGGCCGGTCCGGCCTGTCGACCCGGCGTTCGCCTGCCGCCCAGTCGCCGCTGCGTCGTCGGACCGCCGCTGGGACCGCGTGCCGCGGTCGGCCCCCGACTGGCCGCTCGCGTGCGTCCCGCCCGACTGCCCGGTCCCGCCGTCGCCGACAGCGCCCTCGTCGGTCAGGTTCGCCCGGTTCGTCTGCGTCTCGACCGTGCCGTCGGGGTCCTGTCCGAAGAACCCGATGCCGCCCAGCCCCGGCAGGGTCCGGGCCTCCTCGACGAGGCGAATCGTCCCTTCCTCCGTCACTTCCATCCGGGCCGTCCCGCCGGGGTCGTTCCGCGTCTTGAACGTTGCGAGCGACACGAACAGACACCAGAACGTCGTCACGATACCGGCGAAGTACACACAGCCCGTAAGCAGCGCCAAGAGCGGGTCGCTGCTGGTCCAGCTGTAGGGGTACAGCGACTGGAACAGCCCGACGCCGACCGCCGCGACGGCCGTGCCGCCGAGGGCGGTCAGCCGGATGCGTCGGCTGGCCGGCAACACCGCGAACATCCCGAGGATGACCGACGGAAGTCCGAGTCCGGCGACGATGCCGGCGATACGCCTGGCGGCGTAGGCGTCCAGCCCGTACCCGTTCCCGACGCCGGTCGTGGCGAGCGCGATTGCCCCCACGAGCCCGGCGGTACCCGCGAGAAACAGTGCCGTCCCGACGAGTTGCTGGCGACGCGATGCGACGCGCCCGACCTCCCCCTCGTACACGTCGGTGAGACTAGTCATGCGGTACACTACTGCTACATCGGATAAAACTACCCGTCAGACACACGCATGACGCGGGCGCGCGTACACGCATCGCCCGCGGTGCGCGGCGTTCCGAAAGCACTAATCAGGCCGGCGGGTACAGTCCGGGTATGAGCGACGACGAAAGCGAGGACGCGGAGGAGCCGGCTGTCGAACTCGGCGACGGCCCCGACGTGGCCGGCGCGCCGCTGGCCCGCGTCTCGGCCCGGCTCACCTGGGGCATCGAACACAGCACTATCGTCGACCGCGAGGGCGACACGACGATTCGGACGCCGGACGGCCCGCAGGAACTCGAAGCGGTGCTCGAAGCGGTCGACGTGCCCTATTTCGCCGACCGCCAGGAGTTCGAGAGCGCGGTCCGGGACGTCATCGGGACCGGTCCCGTCCCGACCGAGTAACCGACGGGATAGCCCCCGCGGGACGGCTCACGCAGGACCGTCCCGTGCCGCGGCCGAACCGGTAGCCTTGATAGCGACCGCAGTCCACCTGTGGCCGTGTTCCGTGACAGCGGTCTGTCCTGGAAAGAGCGAACTGCGTTCGCCCTCTGGGGGCTCGGGGTCGTCGTCGTCCTCCGGGTCCTGTACGACGCACTCGGGGTCGATGGTCGAGCGCTAGCCGTCGCCGCCGTGGTCCTGTTTTTCGGCTCGTTTTACGCTGTGTTCCTGCCGGTGTGGCGGCGGGTCGGCGCGGAGTGACCGTCCGTCTCGGACGGTGGGCGTACCGAGACGGTCGGGACCGCGGGCGATAGCCGACCGGGACCCGGGCCGCTACCGCATGTTTTCGAGCGCATACACCGTATCGGAGATGAGCCACGCCGTCTCGCAGTCGGCCCGCTCGATACTGAGCGCGTTGAAGGTCTCTCGACCGTCGTCGACCGTTATCTCGAACGCTCGGCTACGAAGCGACTCCCGATGGGAAGGCGGTGGGGACACACGTTGCCATCGTAGAGTGGGACCGATAAACGAGTCGATTCCGGCCGAGAGGGCCGGAACGGGCCGAATGGCCGCCGTCCGGCGATTGTCAGGACTCGGCCGACTCGCCCGCTTCGGCTCTGCCGCGGCGCTTCCCGAAGAGGTACGCGGCGACGACGAGCGCGAGGGGGACGACGAGAAATACACCCATCATGACCAGGAGAACGATTAGTTCGACGGCTCCGGGCATACCGGGGAATAGAGGGAGGACCATACCGGACCTACACCGGCCCGGCGCAAAAATCCACCTGCCGAGTGGGCGGACCCGTCTGCCGTGGTCGGCTCAGACGTGTGGTTTGGGCAGCAGGTCCTCGAACGCCTGGTCGTCCAGCCACTCACAGAGCCTGACGAGCTGGTCGGTCGCGGCCTCGAACAGCTCCGCGCCCTTCTCGGCCGTGGCGTCGGTCTGGTCGCCCAGGACGCCGTTGTCGGTGTTGTCGGCGGCGTCGTAGAAGGTCCGCGAGCCGTACTTGTCGGTGTCGGCCGCCTCGACGCTGGGAATCCCGCCGTCCCGCGCGTCTTCGAGGCGGTCGTCGTGCACCAGGTCGGCGCGCAGGTGCTGAATCATGGCCGTCTCCTTCGGGCCGCCGTGGGGGCCGTTCTGCTCGAACAGGTCGTCCACGAGGTCCGGAATGCTCTCGTCCCACATCCACTCGATGGCGTACATGAGCTCGTCGTCCCGGAGCCGGCGGCCGACCTCGCGGAGGTGCTCGACGTTCCCGCCGTGGGCGTTCACGTAGATGACGCGGTTGATGCCGTGGTACGCGAGGTTCCGGGTGAACGATTCGACGTAGTCCCGGAACTCCGGCGCGTCGACCCACATCGTGCCGTTGAACTGCCTGTGGTGGGGGCTGACGCCGACGTTGATTGTCGGGGTACAGAGGTAGCCGGTCCGGTCGGCGGCCGCGCGTGCGAACGCCTCTCCGATAAGGTGGTCCGTCGCCAGCGGGAGGTGCGGACCGTGCTGTTCGGTCGACCCGAGCGGGACGAGCGCGAGCGATTCCGTCTCGAAATACGCGCCGAGGTCCGGCCAGGTCTCGTCTGCGAGGTACATACGACCCCTGGTGACGGCCGCGTCTTCAATCTGTGCCTCGGCGCGGTTCTCGCGGGCCTCAGTCGGACAGCTCGTACACGCGGGCCTCGTAGGGCGCGAGCGTCACCGTCCCCGGGTCCGCGTCGTCGTGGTCGTAGTTACACTCGAGCAGCGTCGCGTCGCCGTACTCGATTGGGAGGTCGAGGGTGTCGGTTCCGTCGTCGAAATGCAGGACGACGAGGACCCGCTCGGTCCCCGCATCCGTCGACAGCGACCGCGTATAGGCGAAGACGGACTCGTGGTCCGGGAGCAGGTCGGTGTAGTCGCCGTACACCAGCACGTCGCGGTCGGAGCGCAACCGGATGAGCCGGCGGTAGTAGTTGTAGACCGACCCCTCGTCCGGTCGCTGGTCGGCGGCGTTTATCTCCGTGTAGTTCGAGTTGACCTGAATCCAGGGGTCGCCGTCGGTAAAGCCCGCGTTGGGCGAGTCGTCCCACTGCATCGGCGTCCGGGCGTTGTCGCGGGTCCGGTAGCCGACCACGTCTCTCACGTCGTCGTAGCCGTCGACGCCGTCGCGGTCGAGCAGTTCCCGCGCGTGGTTGACGGCGTCGACGTCCCGGAGGTCGTCCATCGTGTCCCAGTCGGCGTTGGTCATCCCGAGTTCCTGGCCCTGGTAGATGTAGGGCGTGCCACGGAGCGTGAGGATGAACGTCCCGAGCAGTTTCGCGGACTCCCGGCGGTACTCGTCGGGGTCGCCGTAGCGGGAGACGCTCCGGGGCTGGTCGTGGTTCTCCCAGTACAGCGCGTTCCAGCCGTCCTCGGCCAGCCCGTCCTGCCAGCGGTCGGTGATGCGTTTCAGCTCCGGCAGGCTCCAGTCGCCGACCGACCACCGCTTCCCGTCGGCGTAGTCCAGTTTCGTGTGCTGGAAGTGAAACGCCATGTCCAGCGGGCCGTCCGCACCGGAGTACTCGCGGGCTGACTCGACGGTGAGCTGTGGCATCTCGCCGACGGTCATGACGTCGTAGTTCGACAGCACCTCCTCGTCCAGCGCCGTCAGATACGACGACAGTTCCGGCCCGTTGATGAAGTGTTCGGACCCGACCCACTCGCCGTCCGGGTCGCCGTCGGGCAGCCCCTCGACCTTCGACAGGAGGTTGATGACGTCCATCCGGAAACCGTCGATGCCCTTCTCTAGCCACCACTCGATGGTGTCGAAGACGTCCTGTCGGACGGCGTCGTTGCGCCAGTTCAGGTCCGGCTGGGAGGTGTCGTAGAGGTGCAGGAAGTACTCGCCCCGCTCCTCGTCGTACTCCCAGGCGGACCCGCCGAAGAACGACTCCCAGTTGTTCGGCGGCACGGGGTCGCCGTTCTCGTCCGTCCCGCCCTCGCGCCAAATGTAGTAGTCCTCGTACTCCGGGTCGCGCTGTCGGGACCGCAGGAACCACTCGTGTTGGTCCGACGTGTGGTTGACGACGAGGTCCATAACGAGCCGCATGTCCCGGTCGTGGACTTCTTCGAGCAGGGCTTCCCAGTCGGCCATCGTCCCGAACTCCTCGTGGATGGCCCGGTAGTCGCTGATGTCGTACCCGTTGTCCTTCTGCGGGGACTCGTAGACGGGGTTGAGCCAGATGACGTCGACGCCGAGGTCCGCCACGTGGTCCAGTCGCTCGATGATGCCTTGCAGGTCGCCGATGCCGTCGCCGTCGCTGTCGTTGAAGCTCCAGGGATATATCTGGTAGACGACTGCCTCTTTCCACCAGGCGCGCTCCGCGGTCATACACAGGGGTAGCCTGAGCCGTTGCTTAAATCCACGGATTAATACAACTGCTGTTGTAAATTTCCTGTCGGAGTCCAGCTACAGTTCTAGCACCGCGTGTCGCGGGAGTTCGAGGTCGTAGCCGACCGCCGAGACCGTCTCGGTCGGCCAGTCGCCGGTCGACGACAGCAGTTCGACGCCGTCGTCCGAGACGAGGTGCGTGTCCTCGCTCTTCGCACCGGCGACGGTCGGGTTCCAGGCGTACCCCTGCGGGAGCGCGACTTCGGCCCCGTGGCCGGGTGTGGCAATCCACTCGCGGCCGGCGAAGCCCGCCGCGCCGCCCTGGTGGTGATTGCGCCACTCGCCCTCCCAGCCGACCTCGGCGTAGGCGTCCTGGATGGCCTCGAACACGTCGCCCGCCGTGCCGCCCGCCTGGCCGACCGCCCGCGTCGCGGCCAGCGCCGAGGTCTCGACCCGGGCAGCCTTGCGGGTCCGCTCCGTGAACCACTCTGGGGGGTCGAACGCGACCGACCGGGTGGTGCTGACGTGCAGGCCGTCGCGCTGGGCGGTCACCGACATGAGCGCGTAGTCGCCGAGTTCCGTGTCGGTCGAGGTGTAGTGCCGGTAGGACTGGGCCCGCTCGGCGCTGCCGACGAGCACGACCGGCGCGGCGATGCCCCGACTTTCGAGTTCCTGCCTGAGCACCCCGGTCACGTCGAGTTCGGTGTGTGACGGCTCGACGCTGCGCGCGACGCTCTCGACCGCCGCGGCGGTGTCGCGCCCGAGTTCGCGGTACTGCGCCACCTGGGCGTCGGTCAGCGGCTGTCGGAGCCGCGTCGGGTCGACCGAGTCGAAGCCGGGCACGTCGAAGTCCGCCGCCGCCGGGGTCGGACTCGCCGCCGCGACGGCGTCGGCCAGCGACTCCGCGTGCCAGTCGACGGTCTCGACGGGCACGCCCTCGTCGAGTTCTTCGTCGCGGAGCCGCGGCGCTTCGATGTTGTCGGTGACGACCCGTATCTCGTCGCCGTCGTAGCCCGCGGCGGCGACGCCGACCTCGCCCTCCCGGTCGACGACGTTGTCGCCGCCACCGGTGAGCCACGCGAAGGAGTTCGGTCGGGCGAACCATACGGCTTCCAGCCCCGCTGTCTGCAGATACTGGTCGAGACGGTCTGTGAGCGTCATATCCCGACATGACCCGCACCCGTAGTAAAATCCAAGGGGAACGCCCGGCCGCGGGACGGCGACGGCCCGCTGTCCACCCTGGAGTTCACTCGGCGATACCGCTGTCCGGGTCCCGGGACCGGAGCAGCGAGTACATGACCGCCCGGAAGGCCTCGCTGTCGACGGCTTCCACGACGTGTGTGTTCGGCTCCCCGTCGGTCACGCCGTTGACGTCGACGCTGGTGTACCCGCGGGTGAGTCCCTCGCGGTCGTCCACCTGGACGTGGTACGTCGACACCGCCTCGCGGAGTTCCGGGTACGCCAGCAGGGCGGCGGTGACGCTGTCCGGGAGCGCCGTCCAGCCCGGGTCGTCGCCGTCGCCGTTGAACGCCCGTGCCTTCTCGGTCACCGACTCGAAGAACGAGGCCAGCTCGGTGTCGAACGCGGCGATGGTCCCGAACTCGGACGGTCCGAACACCGCGTCCCGGAGGCACAGGCCCCAGTCGACGAGCGTCACCTCGAAGGCGTCGAACACCCGCCGGGCGGCGTCGGGGTCGACCCACAGATTGAACTCCGCGGCGGGGGTGACGTTCCCTTCACAGTTGACGTTCCCGCCCATCACCCACACCTCGTCGACGAGGTCGGGGAGGTCTGGCTCGCGGGCGTAGGCCAGCGCCAGATTGGTCAGCGGCCCGATACAGAGCAGCGTGATTTCGCCCGGGGCCGCCCGGCAGCGGGCGACGATTTCGTCGGGAGCGAAACCGGCCGCCGACTCGATGTCGGTATCGGGCCACAGGTCCCCGCCGAGGCCGTCCTCGCCGTGGATGTACGTCGCGTGCTCGAACTCCTTGATGAGGGGCTGTCTCGCCCCCTCGTAGACCGGCACGTCGGCGGCGTCGGCGAGGTCAAGCGTGTACTTCGCGTTCTCGACCTCCCTGTCGAAGGGCACGTTGCCGGCAACGACGGTGAGTGCTTCGACGGTAACTCGGTCGCTGAGACAGGCGAGCAAAACCGCCTGCGTGTCGTCACCGGCCGTGTCCGTGTCGATGATGACGCGTCGCATACCCCCTCATCGGAGGGAGGACACAAATCAGGCGGGGACGAACAGTCCGGACTCCCCCGCCCCACTCCACGCGTCCCCGACGACGATTTCGCCGAGGTCTGTGTCGATGTTCGACTCGCCGATGCTGCGAGGCGTCGTCGTAGCGCTGGCAGCGGGACTGGGAGTCCCACCGGCGGCCAACCACGCAGCACTGCCGCTCGCGGTGGCGAAAACTCCGAGTGGTTACTCCGCGGACTCCGTCGCCTCTTTCACGTCGGGACCGTCCGCGGAACCGTCGCTGTCTGTCGCCGCCTCGTCTTCGTCGTCGGCTCCACCGTCTGTGGCGTCGTCAGCCGAGTCGCTCTCGTCCCGTTCGGTCGCTGGCTCCGTAGTGTCAGTGTCGGCTTCGAGCGATTCGGCCATCTCGGCCATCGCCGCGGCGGACTCGTCCGGCCGGTCAAGCACCGTCTCGGTGTGCATCCGCATCTCCTCGCTGGCCCGAATCGTCCCGTCGACCGTCGCGTTCTCGTGGAGTTCGACGGTCGTCCCGGAGATGTCGCCCCAGACCTTCGCGCCCGGGCCGACGCGGACGGTGCCGCCGCGGGTCGTCACGTCCCCTTTTATCTCCGTGCCCCGGCCGACCACGATATCGTTTTTCGCCCGCAGGCTCCCGAAGACGACCGTGTCGCGGCCGACTTCGAGGGCCTTCGCGCGGATGTTGCCGTGGAGCCGGCAGTCGTCCCCGACCGTCGCCGGCGTCGAGACGCGCCAGGCGTCGTCGGAGACGCTCGCGCCGCGCGGGATGAGCACCGGGTCGTGGTCACCGCTGCCGTCGTCGAGCATCTCCTCGATGACCGCCTCCGCCGCGTCTTCCTCGCCGATGCGGAGGAGCTGTGAGAGATAGACGAACAGGAACACGATGGTCGGCATCGGGTTCCGGATGACTATCCAGCCGTTCGCCTCGAACCCGTTCTCGATGTCCACGTCGTCGCCGATGTCTAGGTCACCCGCGACCCGGAGTTCGCCGCCGATGTGTACTCGCTCGCCGATGTAGGCGTCCTCGCCGACCAGCACGTTGTCCGCGACGTCACACCACATGTCCAGCCGACAGTCGCCTTCGGCCTCGATGTGGCCGCCGAAGCGGACCCGCTCGTCTGCGATGACCGTCCGCCCGCGCACGCCGAACTCCACGGTCGACTGGCCGCCGACGATGACGTCGCCGTCGGTCACCAGGTCGTGTTCCTCGACGGTGGTGCCGTCGGGGATGTCGAGTTCGGACAGCGGGTCGGAGCCGAGAGGCACAGTTCGCATAGCGGTTTCGTTCGTATTAAACCCTCATGACGTGCATGACGGGCGTCTGACGCTGGTCGGACGCGGGCGGCACGACCCCGGACGGCGGGATCACTGCGTCCCGACGGCGGGAACGTGACAGCTGAACGGCCATAACGAACTACTCCGCCGATACAGTGACTCCAGTATGTCACTTCAACGCCGCCACCTCTCGCTTGCGCTCGTGGTGTTACTGACGGCCACCGCCGGCTGTACCGGACTGCTCGGCTCCGAGCAGGGGCCGGGCGGCACGACCACGGCGACGACGTCGGCCGACGCCAACGGTCCCGCGCCGGGGTCGTCCGGGTTCGACGCGGCGGCCGTCGAGCGCGGGCATTTCGCGACGCTGTCTGACTCGTCGTTTACCACCTCGCTATCGTTCCGGCTCTCGACGGTTCGTGACGGCGAGAACCGGTCCGTGTTCATCAACCGAACCGTCGCCGTCGACCGCGAGAGCGGCCGGTCGCTGTCGACCGGTGAACTGGTACAGCCGAACGGCGACGCGCTGGTGACGACGACCTACACGGCCGACGGGACCACCACCGAGCGCCGCGTCCTCGCCCGCGGCGACGAGGACCTGACCGACTACCGCACCGCATCCGCTCCCTACGACGGGCAGGTCCAACCCGTCAACGACAGCGGCGTCATCGACCGCTCGCTGCTCCAGTCGCTGGGGGCCGACATCGACTGGACCTACGCCGGCACTGAGACGGTCGACGGCGTCGCAGTCTCTCGGTTCGAGGCGAGCGGGGGCGACATCACCGGCTTCGCGGCCGACGACGCCGTCTCGGCGAACGTCTCGGCCAACGGGACGGTGGACTCGGCCAGCGCGGCCGTCCTCGTCGACGGGGACGGCGTCGTCCGGTCGTTCCACTACCGCGTGACGACCGAGCGCGACGGCCAGCCGGTGACGGTGACGCTGTCGCTGTCCGTCTCGCGGGTCGGTGACACCACTGTCACGGAGCCGGACTGGCTGTCGGAGGCGGAGGGCCGACGCAGCTAGCACCGGGCGCTGAACTGCCTGGCGACCCAGTCCGCACTGTCCAGCGCCTCGACGCTGTCCCGGAGCCGTTCCAGCCGGTCGCGTGCCGCCGCGCCGTCGAGTTCCAGCGCCGCCTCGACGGCGTCGGCAATCGCGGCGATGTCGTGTGGGTTGACCGTCAGCGCGCCGTCCAGATACGACGCCGCGCCGGCCAGTTCGCTCAGCACGAGCGCCCCGTCGCCGTCGACGCAGGCCGCCGAGTACTCGTGGGCGACGAGGTTCATCCCGTCGCGGTGCGGGGTCACCACCGCCGCCTCGGCCGCCCGGTACAGCCCGGCGAGCGTCCCGTCGTCGAGGGCCGCTTCGGTGTAGACGATGGGCTGCCAGTCGTCGGTCCCGAAGCGGTCGTTGACACGGTCGACGGCGTCGCGGACGTCCGCCCGGTACCGCCGGTAGGCGGCGATACCCTCCCGGGTCCGGCTCGCCTTCTGGACGTACGTGAACTCTCCCCGGAGGTCCGGCCGCCGGTCCCAGAGATGCGCTAGCGCCTCGATGCGTTCGGGGATGCCCTTCGAGTAGTCGAGCCGCTCGACGCCGAGCGCGAGGCGAATCGACGCGTCCGAGTCGCTGTCGCCCAGCACGGCCTCCCGGACGCCGGCCACGTCGGCGGCCCGTGCCCGGTCCCGGACCCCCTCAACGTCGACGCCCAGCGGGTTCGCCACCACTCGCGTTTCGCCTCCGTTGCGGATGACCGTCCCGCCGTCCGCATCGACGGTCGCCGCGGGGAACGCGCCGTCGACGCAGTGCAGGAACTGCTCGGCGTACGCCGCCGTGTGGAAGCCGACGACGTCGCAGGCCAGCAACCCGTCGAGGAGCGCGTCGCTGTGGGGGCAGTGCCGGAACACCGACGGCGCGGGCCAGGGGATGTGCCAGAACTGCAACAGCGTCGCGTCCGGCCGTCGCTCTCGGACCAGTCCGGGCGCGAGTGCCAGGTGGTAATCCTGGAACCAGACCGGCTGGCCCGCCTCGGCGACCGTATCGACGGCTTCGGCGAACTGCTCGTTGACGGCGCGGTACTGCTCCCAGTAGGCGGGCTCGGCCCACATCCGGCCCGTGTCCTCGTGACAGAGCGGCCAGAGCACCTGGTTGGCGTAGCCGTAGTAGTAGCCCTGTACCGCCGCTTCCGAGAGCGGGACCCGTTTCAGCTCGTAGGCGGGGTCGGACGGCGGTACCTCGACCACGCCGTCCTCGGCCACGGCCATGTCGGCGTCGCCGCTCCCCCAGGCGACCCAGGTGCCGCCCCGCGCCCGCATCACCGGGTCGAGCGCGCTCGTCAGCCCGCCAGCCGCGGACTGGACCCGTATCTCGCCGTCGTCGCCGCGCTCGTGGCTGTACGGCTCGCGGTTCGAGACGACCACGAGCGAGTCCGGAACTGCGCCGTCCTGACCGCTCTCTGACAGTTCCGGAACCATTTGCCGCCGATAGGGACTCCCCCGTCTTGAGACTGTCGCGGCCCGGCGATTCGTGTTCGGGACCGAATAGGTTGGGGAGACGGACGGTGGTTGGCCGTCGTCACGGCGGCCGTCTGCGACGGCGCTCATCGACCGGACCGGGCACAGCGGTCCGTGCCGGCCCGTGGCGATTGCTCCCGGGGCTGGCAGTAAGAGAAAACTTATACCGGAGGCCTCGAAAGAAAGGGGTGAAAGCCGAAAGGGCACCCGGGTAGGGGTACACGGACGTGCCATTTCGGCTCAACTCGGTTTATCTGAACGCGAATCCGGTAGCGACGGCTCCGCTCCGGCCCGTTGTGTGGGCACCTGCCCGACCGACGCGAGTGAACAAGACAGAAGGACGTCCACCGCGTGCTCTCTCACAACGGATGGAATTTCGCACCTGGGAACCAGTGTACGAGGCCCTCCTCGACGACTTCGGTTATCCCCGCGTCGGCGACGAGCGCGCCCGCGACCGCCTCGTCGAACTGCTCGACGGCGACGAACCCTGTGACCCGACGGGACTCGGGCTCGACGGCGCAACGGTCGCCGTCGCTGGGGCCGGCCCGTCGCTGGAATCCGAGGCCGACCGCGCGGTCGAGGCCGACGTCGTCCTCGCGGCGTCGACGGCCGCCGACCGCCTCCGAGCGGCCGGCGTCGCCGTCGACTGCATGGTCACGGACCTGGACAAGAACGCGGACACCGGGCGGCAACTGACCGCCGAGGGGACGCCGGTCGCTGTCCACGCCCACGGCGACAACGTCCCGGCGCTGGAGACCCACGTCCCGGCCTACGACAGCGAATTCGTCGTCCCGACGACGCAGGCGGGGCCCGCCCCGCCGGTCCGCAACTACGGCGGCTTCACCGACGGCGACCGCGCCGCGTTCCTCGCGGACCACTTCGGCGCTGGCTCGCTGGTGTTCCCCGGGTGGGACTTCGACGACCCGTCCGTGACTGCGGAGAAGCGACGGAAACTCCGGTGGGCCGAGCGCCTTCTCCGCTGGCTGGAACAGCGCCGCGGCGAGCGCTTCGACGTGCTCGACGGCCGACGCGACGACATCGCGCCGGTCACCGGCGACTGACGCTCCAGATTCAGGGCGCTAACACATCGATAGTCGCGTCGATAGTATCCCGGTCGGCCGCCCGGGGGAACGTGACGTTGACGGCGTCGACGCCGTCGATGGCCTCGAACTGCGCCAGGCGGTCGCGGCACTCCTCGGGCGTGCCGGCGACGGCGATGCTGTCCAGTAGCTCGTCGCCGATGGCCTCTGCGGCCGCGGCCTTCTCGCCCGATCCCCACTGCTCGGCGATTTCGTACGCGGTGTCCTCGTACCCCTGGCGGGCCAGCGCGTCGCGGTAGAACGTCCCCATGCCGCCGATGTAGAACGCCACGTGCTGGCGGGCCAGTTCGCGGGCCCGCTCGCGGTCGTCCATCGCACAGCACGTCAGCGACAGCGTCACCCGCTGGGCCGCGCGGTCGCGGTCGCCGAGGTCGGCCCCGTGTTCGAAGTCGTCGAGCCGGTCCCGTACCCCGTCCGCGGTCAGCATCAGCGCGTGCCAGCCGTCGGCGAAGCGCCCGGCGAGTTCGACCGACTTCGGGCCGAGTCCGCCGGCGTCGACGGGCGGCGCGGGCTCGGGCGGCTCACAGCGCAGCCGAAAGCCCGACAGCGAGAACACGTCCCCGTCGTACTCGACGCGCTCCCCCGAGAGGACCAGTTTCATCACCTCGACGGCCTCCCGCGTGTACTTGAGCGGGCGCTCGAACTCCCGGCCGTGCCAGCCCTCGATGACGATTGGGCCGGACGGGCCGACGCCGGCGCGGAAGCGCCCGTCCGAGACCTCCTGGAGCGTGGCCGCGGTCTGGCCGAGCAGCGCCGGCGACCGCGAGTACACGTTCAGAATCGACGCCCCGAGCCCGACCGTCGACGTGTGCTCGGCGATGCTGGTCAGCGTCGTCACCGCGTCCCGCCCCCACGTCTCCGGGAGCCAGACACGGTCGTAGCCGCGCTCCTCGGCCTGCTGGCTCATCCCGACCAGGGTGTCGACGGCGGGCTGTGCCGCGACCGGGAGGTACACGTCGCGCGCCGTCATCTGCGACCTCCTGCGCGTCGGCCGGCGACCGGCCGCGTTTCGACTGTCTGGAACATGGCTCGCAGTGCGGTCTCACGGGAGATAAAGCCACATGCGAGGGGGACTGCGGCCCGTTGTCGACGGTTTATTCACCCGCAGTTGCCGCTTGCCAGCGCCACTGCGTGGGCAGCTCGGTGACGCCTCGGGCGACGAAATGTATATCAACTGTCCACCGCTGTCGCCGAGTGTACCCGTGAACCCCTACGCCCTCCTCGGAGCCGCTATCGCGTCGGAACTGCTCGGCACCACGTCGCTGAAGCTCTCGAACGGCTTCTCGCGGCCGGTCCCCAGCCTCGGCGTGGTCGTCGGCTACGGGCTGGCGTTCTATCTGGTATCGCTGACGCTGGAGGAACTCCCTCTCGGCGTCGTCTACGGCACCTGGGCCGCGCTGGGCATCGTCGGCGTGGCCGCAATCGGCGTCGTCGTGTTCGACGAGCCAATCGACGCCGTCGGCCTCCTCGGCGTCCTGCTCATCGTCGCCGGTGTGTACTGTATCAACGTCCTCTCGGAGACGGCCGCGCACTGAGCCGGGTCACGACCGACACTGCGCGTGTCTCGGACTGTCGAGCCGCGAGTCGGCGACCGGCTATATGAGGCCGCCGGTGCTACGGGCTTCTATGCCGTTCGACCCGGACCGCGTGACGACGGTTACGTTCGACTCGTACAGCACTATCGTCGACGTCGAGGCGGCCCAGAAAGCCCTCGCCGACCGGGTGGACGACCCCCGGCCGGTGTCGCAGCTCTGGCGCTCGCGCTCGCTTGCGTACACGTTCCTCGCCAACCAGATAGACGCGTACAAGCCGTTCTACGAGATGAACCGCGACGCCTTGCAGTACGCGCTGGACGCACACGGCGTCGACATCACGACGGAGGAGCGCGACGAGATTCTCGCGGTCTATCACGAACTCGATGTCTTCGACGACGTGCGCGACGGCATGAACAAGCTCTACGACGCCGGCTACGACCTCTACGTCGTCTCGAACGGCAACCCCGAGATGCTCGACTCCATGGTCGATTTCGCCGGCATCGGCGGCCTGCTCGAAGACACGGTCAGCGCAGACGAGATAGCGACGTTCAAGCCGGCGGCCGAACTGTACCGCCACGCTGCGGCCCGGACCGGGACCGAAATCGAGGCCATCGCTCACGTCACGGCGGGGTATTTCGACGTCTACGGCGCGATGCACGCCGGGATGCAGGGCGTGTGGGTCAACCGTGACGGCGGCCCGTGGGACGCCTTCGCCGGCCAGCCGGACCTCACCATCGGGTCGTTCCACGACCTCTACGACGAGCTACCGTAGCGCGTCGGGACGGACAGTCTACACCCGGCGGGACAGCGACGCCCGGAGTTCGCCGGCCAGTTCGCGGTGGCCGTCCTCGGCGAGGCTGTCGGCGACGACCTTCACCGCGGCTGCAGCGCCCCCGACGTAGAGCGCGCCGCCGTCTTTCTCGACGACGACCACGTCGGTCACCTCGGCGACGGCCCGGAGGCTGGCGCGGGCGTCGTCGGTCAGGTCGCCCAGCAGGAACGTGAGCGTCGCGCCGTCGTCCGTGCCGCCAGCGACCGTCTGGCCGAGCGACTGGTGGCGCGCGACTTCCCGCAGAGTCACGTCGGTCAGCTCCGCGACGGTCGGGCCGGGCTCGGTCTCGGCGCGGGTCGTCCGCTCGTCGCCGAGCGCGTCGGCCACTCGCACTACGTCGTGGGTCTCTCGCGTGTCGTGGGTGCGGATGATGTGGGCTCCGCGTTCGACCTCCATCGTCGCCGCCGCGAGCGACACCGCGAGCTGGTTCTCGGTCTCGGGCTGGTCGGCCAGGTCGCCGAGGAAGTCCTCCCGGTTGGTCGCGGTCAGCATCGGCCGGTCGAAGGCGCGGAATTCCCGGAGACGGCGGAACATCTCCCAGTTGTCCTCGAACTCCTTGCCGTCGTACCAGCCGCCGAAGGCCGGGTCGATGATGGTCCTGTCGGTGAACCCGTCGCGCTGGAGCGCCTCGAAGAGGTCGTCGATGGTCTTGAGCGCGCCCGGCCGGGCGAGGTCCGGCGGGCTGGCCATCTTGACGACCGGCATGTCGTGGTCCTCGACGACGCCTTTCATGTCCGGGTCGGCGAAGCCACACACGTCGTTGATGAGGTCGAAGCCGTGGCCGATGGCCTCCTCGGCGACCTCGGCGTACCGCGTTTCGAGCGAGAGGGGCACGTCGGCGTCGAGTTCGTCGACGAGCGGCGCGACCTCCTCGAGCCGGTCTTTCTCCATCTCGACGGGCTTGGACTCGTACTTGGGGTTGGCCGACTGGAGGCCCACGTCGACGATGTCCGCGCCGGCGGGGACGAGGGTCTCCTCGATGGCCTCGGCGGCCTCCTCGGGGTCCAGGTACACGCTCGGCTTGTACCCGGAGTTGGAGCTCATGTTCAGCACGCTCATGACGCGAGTCGGGTGGCCATCGCCAACCGGGAGGCCGTCGATTTCGACCGTGCGCATACCGCTCCCTGAGGACTGGGCGTACAAAGACCCCGCGACATCGGCGGGGGAGCCGCGCCGCGGGACCTATCACTGACGGTGAATCACCGCGATTTATATACATCGTTGCATGAACTATACGGGATGGGTGGGGAGTCCACGGTTGCGTTCGACCTCGATTCGTTCGAGACCGTCACGCGGGAGTTGATGGCTGCGGCGTCCGAACGTGAGATATGCGACACCGCGATGGCTGGCATCCCGTCCGTGTTCGACGTGGAACTCGGGGCGCTGTGGCTGTACGACGGCGACGCGTCGGAGTTGCAGTTGGCGGCGTCGACGGAGCGAGCGGACGAGGTGTTCGACAGGCCGGTCACCTACCGTCCCGGCAACAGCCTCTCGTGGGAGGCGTTCGAACGGGACGAGGTCCGGACGTACTCCGAACTCGACGACGAGCGAAACCAGTACAACGACGCTTCGCCGGTCAGCAGTGAGATAATCCTCCCGCTGGACGAGTACGGCGTCGTCAACATCGGGTCGCTCACTCCCGTCGCGTTCGACGACGAGACGGTTCGGCTCGCCCGGATGTACGCCACCCACGTCCAGGCGGCACTGCAGAAGGCCGAGCGCGAACACGACCTCCGCGTCCAGCGCGACCGGATGGAGCGGTTCATCGGCGTCGTCTCACACGACCTCAGAAACCCGCTCCACGTCGTCGAGGGGCGTCTCGACCTCGCCCGTGCGACCGGCGACCTGTCCCATCTCGACGACGCGGAGGCGGGCGTCGACCGCATGGAAGCGCTCATCGACGACCTGCTGACGCTCGCCAGAGAGGGGTACGCCGTCGAGGAGCGGACCGCGGTCTCCCTCGACGCGCTCGCCGAGCGGACCTGGGCGATGGCCAGGACCGCCGACGCGACACTGGTGGTCGAGGGGTCGCTCCCGGTCTATTGCGACGAAGAGCGCCTCAAACAGGTGTTCGAGAACCTCTTTCGGAACGCGGCGGACCACGCGGGCGATGCCGCGACCGTCCGGGTCGGGCCGATTGTCGACGGCGAGACGGACGGCGACGACGGGGGGCGTCGAGCGACTGGCTTCTACGTCGCCGACGACGGGCCGGGTATCCCGGTCGAGAAACGGGACGACCTCCTCGCTGTCGACGGGTTCTCGGGTGGGGACTCCGGTCTCGGCCTGTCCATCGTGGCCCAGATCGTCGATGCCCACGGCTGGGAGGTTTCGGTGACGGAGAGCCGGACCGGCGGCGCACGCTTCGAGGTGACCGACGGAACGAAACCGGTGTCGCCGTTTCACTCCTGGTAGCGCAGGTCTGTCGACGACCCGGGCGTGCTGTCCGCATCGCCGACGGGATTTATCTGCTCGCCCGCTATACGGTCCGTCAGTGCAGACCCCGGAGCGTGACATCGAAACGGTGCTGGCGGAGTCGGGCCCGGACTACGACGGGTTCCGGTTCGAGACGCCCGGCCAGGGCCACCAGAGCGACGTCTACCTGGTGACGCTGCGCCACGACGGCGAGACCTACGAGGTGGTCGTGAAGTTCAAGCCGCCGGGGGACGTCCCCTTCGCCGTCGAGCCCCGCCTCCACGAGTTCGTCGCCTCCCGGACCGACGTGCCCGTGCCGCGCATCCTCGTCCACGAGGACGACCCGGCCGCCGACGTGCCGCCGTACTTCGTCACCGAGCGCATCCACGGCGAGAACCTGGCCGCCGAATTCGCCGGGCTCTCGGCAGCGGACCGCCGCCGGGTGCTGGCCCAGTCCGGCCGGCTACTCGGCGACATACACTCGGAAATCGGCTTCGAGGCGTTCGGCCGCCTGACGCTCCACGACGACCGCATCGTCGTGAGCGACTGGATGGGGAGCTGGCGGGACTACTTCGAGCGGCTCACCAGGGCCCACCTCTCCCGTCTCGACGACACGCCCTTCGCGGACGTGACCGCTCGGGCCAGGGAGTGCATCGAACCGGCCCTGGAGACGGTCCCCGAGGACGGCGTGCCGCGCCTGGTACACGACGATTTCAGGCCGGCGAACCTGATGTTCGACCCGTCGGCGGACGCGCCGATTACGGCCGTCCTCGACTGGCAGGACGTGCTCGCGGCGCTGCCGGAGTACAACCTCGCACAGACGGAGTTCCTCTTCGTCGACTCGTCGTTTCAGGACCCGGACCGTCGCGAGTCGCTCCGGTCGGCGTTCCGCGAGGGGTACCGGGAGATGCGACCGATGGATTTCGACGCGGGGTACGAGCGGCGACGCCCCCTCTACCAGCTCTCGACGCTCCTGTGGCGGATGGCCGGCTTCGAGGCCGCCTTCGCCGAGGCGTCCGGCCTCGCCGTCGCCCGCGCCGAAGCCCAGTACCGACAGCAGTTCGAGCGCCTCGTCGGGGAGATACGGACGGACTAGGCCGGCCCGGGCGATTGCTCGTCCTCGACTAGGTCCCGCACCGACGCCCAGTCGAGCGTCGTCTGTGCGCCGGGCGACTGTGCCGCGAGCGCGCCACAGGCGTTGGCGACCGCGAGCGCCCGGTCCGGTTCGGTCCCCCGCGTCGTCGCGAAGACGTACCCGGCGGCGAACGCGTCCCCCGCCCCCGCGGTGTCGACCGGCTCTATCGGGAACCCGGCGTTCGTGACCGTCCCCGCAGCCGTGTGAGCCGTCGCGCCGCTGTCACCGTGTTTGACCACGACAGTCGGAACAGATTCGAAGAGGCCGGCGTCCCCCGCGTGGTCGGCCTCTCGGTCGTTGCAAAAGAGAACGTCAGCGTGCGAGAGCACCGCCGAGTAATCGCGGTACGGGAGCCGGCGGCCGGGGTCGAAGCTCACCGGAACGCCCGCGGTCGCGGCGTCACGCGCCAGCGCCGCGGCCGTCGCGGGGTCCTGCCCGGTCAGGTGGAGGTGGGCCGCCCCGGCCAGCCGCTCGGCCGGGAGGTCCGACGCGCGAAACGCCTCGTTGGCCCCGTCGTTTCCCAGCACCACGACGTCGCCGGCCTCGTCGACGACGAGGTACTTCACCGCCGTCGGTTCGTCCGACTCGACCAGCCGCGTCTCGACGCCGGCCGCCGACAGTTCGCGCCGTGCCATCCGCCCGTGGTCGTCCCGGCCGACGCTCCCCAGGACCAGCGGGTCGGCCCCGAGTCCGGCGAGCGCGACCGCCGCGTTCGCCGCGCTCCCCCCGCTGGCCTGTGTCCGGTCGGTGATGCGCCCCTCCCCGTCGGGCTCCGGGACGTGGTCGACGTGAAGCGTCACGTCCCAGTTGACGTGGCCGGCACAGATGACGCGCATGGCAACCGGTGGGCGGCCCGCCGTGATAGCAGTTTTCCACTGTGGGATATACAGTATATTTAACATCGACCGGGACGGACCGGCCCACATGGTAACGGTCCCCGATAGCAGCCTCCCGATGAGCGGTCGGACTGACAGACGGCACCCGTCAGGGGTGACCGCGTGATGCGGTACGGCGCGGCCGTCCTCGCCTGTCTGGTCGTCGTCGGTTCGCTCCCGGTCTCGGTCGCCGGTGCCAGCGTCAACGCGTCGATTTCGAACGTCGAGGTGACCCCGTCCTCGCCCGCACCGGGCGAGACCGTCACGTTCGACACGACGGTGCGAAACCTCGAAAACAGCGACGCCCCGCTCGAAATCAACGACATCGCCGTCCGCAGGGCGGGCGGGCGAGGCATCACGGAGTACGACCGCGTCTCGAACCTGGGCTCGATTTCCCCCGGGAGCACGCTGGAGGTTCCCCTGACCGCGTCCTTCGACTCGGCGGGGAGCAAGGACCTCCGGGTCATCGTCTACGGCCGCGACCGCGGCACCGGCGAGAACGTCGAACTCAGATACCCGGTGAAGCTGAACGTCCAGGAGCGCCACCCGCAGGTGGACGTCATGGCCAACGACTCCGTCGCCGGCGTCGAATCGACCGGCGAGGTCACCGTCGCGAACGGCCTCGACACCCGGATAACCAACGTCGAGGTCGTCGTCGAGGGCGACGGCGTCGAGATGACGCGGAGCCGCACGGTCGAGTCCAGCGTCGCAGAGGACGAGTCGGCGACCGCTCCCTTCCGGTTTCGCCCCTCCTCGGCCGGCCAGCACACGCTGACCGCGACGGTCAGCTACACGATAGCCGGCGACATCTCCCGGACCACGACACGGACGATAGTCATCGAGTCGGACCCGCTGCGAAACAGCGTGGAACTGGACACGACCGCGGTCGGCAGCGGCACCGACCGCGGACTGCGCGTCGCGGTCTCGAACGGGGCTAACGCGCCGATAACGGACGTCATCGTGAGCGCCGCTTCGGAGAACGCGTCGTTCCAGCGCGTGCTGCTGGAAACCGTCCCGGCCAGCACGACCCGCCAGGTGCGGCTGAACGCCACGATGGACGAGCCGCGTGCGGACGTCACCGTCACCGCCGACTACGAACTCGGCACCGAGACCGAGCAGACGACCGCCGAGACGACGCTCCGGTCCGTCCCGGGTACCATCGACCTCACCGGCCTGGACGTGCTCCGGCAGGGGGGCCGGCTCCAGATATCCGGGAGCGCGAGCAACACCGGGTCGACGGACGCCGACAGCGTCCTCGTCAGCGTCGTCGACACCGAGAGCGTCACGCCGGCGACGCCCAACCGCGACTACTTCGTCGGCACGGTCCCGGCCAGCGACTTCGTCTCCTTCGACGTGTACGCCCGCACCGAGGGGAACGTCTCGTCGGTCCCGCTGGAAGTGACGTACCTCGTCGACGACACGCGGAAGCGACAGACCTTCGACGTTGATATCGACGGGCTGGGCGGTGTGACACAGCAGCAGAGCCAGGACGCGGACGGCGGGGGCGGGAGCCAGAACAGCATGCTCCCGGTGTTCGTCGCCGGCGGGCTGGCGCTGCTGGTCGTCGTCGCCGTCCTCGTGCGTCGCTACCGCCGCGGTGACGACGACATCGAGGTATGACGGTCATCGACGCAGAGGGGCTGGTCAAACGGTACCGCACCGGCGGCCAGACCCTGTACGCGCTGGCGGGTATCGACTTCGCGCTCGAAGCCGGCGAGTTCGTCTCGATTATGGGGCCCAGCGGCAGCGGCAAGACCACCCTGCTGAACATCCTCGGGCTCCTGGACACGCCGACGGAGGGGACGGTCCTGCTAGAGGGCCAGGACGTGACCGGCCTGGGTGACCGCAAGCGAACGTCGCTTCGCAAGCGCACTATCGGGTTCGTCTTCCAGCACTTCTATCTCCTGCCGACGCTGACGGCCGTCGAGAACGTCGAGGTGCCCCTGCTGTTGGACCGCGACCCCGAGGTCACGACCCGCGCCAGGTCGCTCCTGGAGCGGCTCGGGCTCGGCGACCGGCTGGGCCACCGCCCGGACGAACTCTCGGGCGGCCAGAAACAGCGGGTCGCCATCGCGCGCTCGCTCATCAACAGCCCGAAGGTCGTCCTCGCCGACGAGCCGACGGGCAACCTAGACAGCGAGACGGGACGACAGATACTCGACGAGTTCCGCCGTATCGCCGACGAGGACGACGTGGCAATCGTCGCGGTCACCCACGACGACCTGGTCAACGAGTACGTCGACCGGACCGTTCACCTGGTCGACGGGACCATCGGGAGGGAGCGGAAGAATGGCGGGTAGGTTCTTCCCGGCCGCGCTGATGGCGCGGCGCAACCTCACGCGGACGAAGATGCGGTCGCTGCTGGCGTCGCTTGGCATCGTCATCGGCGTCGTCGCCATCGCCTCCCTCGGGATGTTCGGCGTCGCCCTCCAGTACTCCTTTACCCAGAACCTCGGCGACATCGGCAACCAGATAACGGTCTCACCGAACGCCGCCGAGAACGTCACCGAACTCACCGAGCGCGACGTGCGCGACATCCGCCGGGTCGCGAGCCCCACGGCGACCGTTGCGCCAGTCAAGCAGCGCGTCGAGCCGGTCTCGTTCGACAGACGGACGACGGGGAGACAGGTGATATACGGCGTCGAGAACCCAGCGGAACTCTACGAGGAAAGCGAGGGCCGTGTCACCGAGCCGTTCCGAACCGGCGCGCTGGTTGGGGCCAACGTCGCCGAGGAGCACGACCTCCATCCGGGGAGCACGATTACGGTCAACGAGAGCACTGTCCGCGTCAGGGCTGTCCTCGCTGAGGGCGACGCCTTCTCCACGCTCAACCCGGACAACCGAATCTTCCTGCCGGCGAGTTCCTTCCAGGAGCGGGGATACTCGCAGGTGTACGTCGTCGAGTCCACCGGCTCGCGAGCCAACGAGACGGCGATGGCTATCCGGAACTCGCTCAACGACCGACGGGAGCGCGTCAACGTTATGGAACTGGGCTCGCTCGTCGACACAATCGAACAGCAGTTCCAGATAATAAACACCGTCCTCGCCGGCATCGCGTCGATATCGCTGCTTGTCGCCGGCATCTCGATTCTCAACGTCATGCTGATGTCAACAGTCGAACGCCGCGAGGAAATCGGCGTCCTGCGGGCCGTCGGCTACCAGAAACGGGACGTCCTCAAAGTGATGCTGATGGAGGCGACGCTGCTCGGCGTCCTCGGGGGCGTCGCCGGGGTCGTCCTCAGTCTCGGCGCTGGTCTGGCGATAAACCACTACACCGTCGGTGACGCGATGGCCGTCTTCAGGCTACCGAACGCTTGGTACGTCGGCGCGGCGTTCACCTTCGGCGTGCTGACGAGCATCGTCAGCGGCCTGTACCCGGCCTGGAAAGCGGCGAGCGAGGAACCGGTCGACGCGCTGCGCGGTTAAATCGTCGGCTCGACGCCCGGCTCCAGCAGCGGGTCGGTCCGGTCGACCGACAGCGAGTCGAACTGCGCGAGCCAGTTCTCGTCGCCGCGTTCGAACGCTTCCAGCGCGTCACCGACGGTGTAGGTCCGCTCGGCGTCCGAGCACGGGAACACGCCCTCCAGCTCGTCGCCGTCGTAAATCGCCAGCGAGACGACCGGGAACACGACGACGTCGTCGACGCGGTCCATCCCGACGTAGCTCCGGGTCCGGCGCTCGAAGGCCGGTTCGAGCGAATGGCCGTTGCGGTCCGCCCAGTCCGCGAACTCCTCGTAGGTCTGGATGGCCTCGGATCGCTTGTCCTCGGCCATCGTCCGGATGCGCTGCCACTCGCCGGCGACCATCGACTCGCTGAACACGCCGTTCGCTTCCAGTCGCTTGACCCGATTGAGGACCTGTTGCTGCGCGTCGAACGTCCCGTAGGTATCCCCGCGAAGATACAGTTCCGCCCGGAGGTGTATGTCCCCTGTCATAGCTTTCTCGTCGCTAGCTTCACCGGAAACCCTCAAAACTCTTTCCCAGATAGACGTGCTACCACACCACTCGAATGGTGAAACAGAAATCAGTGGGAAGAGTGTCTCTCTATTCATAATATGGGGAATACACATGAATTCAGATTCCCCTTATATCCTTAGTATGGCGACAGATGTTTTCCTCTCGGGTCGATTCAACATTCGATGTCTGTCGAACAAACTTGGCGAGCGTTCTATTCAGTTTAGCAGCGGCGTTCGGTGAATCATAAGAAACCGAATACTTGATTGGTCGAGGGTATCGTCGCTCGAACGCCCCGGAGCGAGCTGTTTCCGGAGTCGCCGTCGGAAGTTCTGTCGGTCCCCGTTGGATAGCGTCCTCGGCGTGGTCGCCACAGTCGCCTGCGAGACTCACCGATTCGGGGCCACCGCGCCCGAGAATATTCGATAGCTGCCGAAAACACAGCGCACGCGCGTCGAAAAACAGGCGACCGGACCCGATTCAGCCGTCCGCTGCCCGGACGCTTGACGGGTCGCGGCTGAAGTCGCTCACCGGGTCAATCGTCCGCTGCCCGGACGCTCGACAGGTCGCGGCTGAAGTCGCTCACCGATTCAATCGTCCGCGCTCGCTTCCGCTCCGCTCGCAACGACGTCGATTTCGCCGGCGTCCAGTTCTTCCTCGATTTCGCGGGCGGCCTGCACCATGTTCTCCATCTTGCCGTAGGCGACCTCGCGGGGCAGGAGCTTCACGCCACAGTCCGGGGAGACGGTGAGTCGCTCCGGCGGGACGACCTCCAGGCCTTTCTTGATGTTCTCCTTGATTTCCTCGACGGGTTCGACCTCGGCGACGTGGGCGTCGACGACGCCCATCGCGAAGTCCTTCGTGAATTCGTGCTCTTTGAACACGTCGAGCTGGTCGTAGTCGCCGTTGGCGAGTTCGAGGTCGTACTCGTGGACCGGGTAGTCCAGAATCTCGGGGTAGATACGCGAGTAGTCGCCGTAACAGACGTGCAGGCCGAGGCGCACGTCGTCGGGAATCTCGTCGACGATGCGCTCAAGACACTCGCCGACGATGGCGTGGTCGTCCGGCGTCGTGGCCAGCGCTGGCTCGTCTATCTGGATGTAGCGCGCGCCGGCATCGACCAGCGCCTCTATCTCCTCGTTGACGAGTTCGGCCAGCTCGTAGGCCAGTTGCTCCTCGCTGTCGTACACTTCGTTGAACGACCAGTTGGCGAGCGTGTACGGCCCCGTAATCGGCACCTTGACCGGACGCTCGGCCACTTCGTCGGTGAACTCGAACTCCTCGACGAGCCACTGCTCGCCGTACTCGACCTCGTCGGCGACCGAGGGCTTGTCGAAGTAGTTGTGTCCCCACACCTTCACGCGGCCGTTGAACTCGTAGCCGTCGATGCGGTGGGCGAAGTACTCGACCATCTCGTTGCGGCGCATCTCGCCGTCACAGATGACGTCCAGCCCCGCCCGCTCGTGTTCGTGGGTGATGAGCCGCGAGGCGTCGTCTTTCGATTCTTCCCACTCGTCCGCGCCGAAGTCGGCGTCCTCGTCCTCGAACAGTTCGCGGGCACGGTCGTGCCACTTGGGCTTGGGGTAGGAGCCGACGACGGTCGTCAGCAGGAAGTGGTCGTTCGGGTGGTCCGCCGGTTTGAACTGGTCTCGTGGTCCTGTCATCGGTTATGCCTCCGCCGCCTCCAGGTCGGCGGCGTTTGCGAGTGCTCTGAGCTTGTCTTCGAACTTGTTCACCGGGAGGTAGAACGTCTCCGTGTTGGCCGTCGCGTAGACGGTGTCGTAGGCGGTGTTGGTCTGCTGTTCGAACCAGTCGATGCGGTCGCGGATGGTCTCGGGGGACTCGACGAGCGTGTTCTGCCCGTCGACGACGCCCAGCGCCACGTCGCCCTTGGTGCCGTACTCCTGGACGTTGTAGACCGTCTGGTCGTGGCTCGACACCAGGTCGAAGCCGATGGCATCCACGTCGGCGTCCATCAGGTGCGCGTAGGCCTTCTCCTCGATTGCGCCCCAGTAGGTGTGGGCGACGACTTCGGCGTCGGCGGCCGAGGCGACGGCGTCGATGGCCGCGGCGGCGCGCTCGTCCTCGCCGTCCTTGGGCGCGTTCTCGACGAGTGACGGTTCGAGCAGGAATAGCGTCTCGACGTCGGGGAACGACTTGACTTCCTCGACGAGGAAGTCGGCGACCGCGTCGAGGAACTCGGCGTCGTCGCCGTAGTGCTCGTCAGTGGCGAGGTCAGCGAGCGAGTACGGTCCGGGGAGGACCGCCTGCAGTCCCGAGTCGACGAAGTCGGCGGCCGCACCGAGGTCTGCGGCCACGTCGCCGCCGTCGGCGGAGAGGTCGCCCTGCACGACCGGCTCCCGATAGAAGTTGTTGTTGTCGTAGTAGCGGACGATGCCTTTCGTCTCCACGCTGTCGTGGACGGCCAGCGGGTGCGCGAGCATGTCGTCCCAGCGGAGTTGCCCCTCGACCACGCGGTCGAGTCCGGCGTCCTGCTGGACGCCGATGACTTCCTCGCGGGCCTCGTCGTAGGCCGCGACGACCTCGCCGGACTCGTCGCCCGAGATGAGGTCTGTCTTCTGATGGCCCTTCAGATCTGCCAGGTCGTCCTTGGCCCAGTCCGGGAGCGGAAAGAGCCCAGGTGTCGTGGCGATTACCTGTGTCATTGCCCTGGAGTATGAAATGACGGGCTTTAATATTTCCTATTCAATTTAATGCTCTACAGTAATCGTTCGGGGTAGAACCGCAGGACGACGAGCGCTTCGTACGGGTGTTTCTCACTCGCTATGCGTTCGCTTGCCAGGCCGTGGTCGCTCGCGTACGCCCGCACCGCGTCCGGATCCGTGAGACTGCTGACGAGCACGAGCGCCTCGCCGCCCGGGGCCAGCACGCGCTCGACGGTTTCGAGGAACGGGTCGACCAGCCGGCGGCCGTCCTCGCCGCCCGAGAGCGCGTGTTCCATCCAGTCGTCCCACTCCTGGCCGGGTGGCGTCGGCAGATACGGGGGATTGAACGCCACGAGGTCGAAGGCGTCCGTCCGGAACGGTTCCACGAGGTTGCCGCGGACGACCGTGACGCCGTTGTCGGCGGCCTCCCGACACGCGAGCGGGCTCACGTCGACCCCGACCGCCCGCGCGCCAGCCTCGGCGAGCGTCGCGGCGACGTAACCGGAGCCCGTCCCCACGTCGAGGACGGTGTCGCCCGCGTCGACCCGCCCACGGGCCGTCCGGGCCAGCAGGTCGGAGTCCTCCGCGGGCTGGTACACCGATTCCACGCCGCGCTGGTCGGCCAGCGAGGGGCGGTCGCCGGAGTCGCCGTCCGCGTCGTCCATCTCAGACCTCCGGCTCGCCGACCTCGTAGGCGAGCGTCGCCAGCGTGGCGAAATCGGCGGGCGTGAGCTTCCCGGCGCGGGCGCGCAGCAGGTCCTCGTCGGCGGCCTCGACCACCGCGTCGGGGTCGCCCAGCCCGGAGATGTGGGCCGTGTTGCGGACGGCGTTGCGCATCGTCTTCCGGCGCTGGGTGAACACCGCCTTCAGGAAGTCCATGAAGAAGTCGTCGCTCGGGACGGTGTAGTCGGGTTCTCGCGGCGTCGTCCGGACGAGCGCGCTGGTGACGCGAGGCTGGGGGTCGAACGCCTCCGGCGGGACCGTCTCGACGACTTCCACGTCAGCGTAGTGGCCCGCTGTCACCGAGAGCCGCCCGTAGTCGTCTGTTCCCGGGTCGGCGGCCATCCGCTCGGCGAACTCCCGCTGGAACATCAACAGGAGCGGCCGCCCCTCGGGTAGCAGTCGGAAGGCGATTTCCGAGGACGCGCCGTAGGGCAGATTCGAGATGCTGGCGGTGAACTCGGGGAGGTCGACGTCGAGCGCGTCGCCCTCGACGACGGTGAGCCGGTCCGCGGCTCTCTCGTCGGCGAACTCCTCGCGGAGGTGGGCCGCGAACTCCGGGTCGCGTTCGATTGCGGTCACGCGCTCGGCCGCCGCGAGCAGGCGGTCCGTCAGCGCGCCCGGGCCAGCACCAATCTCTAGAACGTGCGAGAGGTCGACGCCGGCGTCCGTTGCGTACCCCGGAATCCGGTCGAGTACCCGGTCGTCGACGAGAAAGTGCTGGTCCTGCCGGGTGTCGGCCCGCTTGCCGGCCCGGCGGACGAGCGCGTCGGGGTCCCGACTCCCAGTCTTGGTCGTGGTCATTGGCGAGCCGTAGCGGGTCGCGGTAGAAAAGGGTCGCCCTCTACTTCCGTCGGGGTTCGCCGCCGTGCCTGTCACGCGGACGGCCGACTTACGAAGACTGCTCTTCGCGGCGGACGAACAGCCGGTACTTCAGGTCGTCGTCCTGTAGCTCTTCGAGTATCCGCTCGACGAGGGTCTCCTTGGGGCTGTGGAGGCCGCTGACCCGCTCTTCGAGGTCCTCGAAGCTCTCGAAGGGCTTTCGCTTTCGCTCGTCGAGAATCGTGTTCCGGAGCTTCTTCCCGATGCCCGGCAGGAGGTTCAGCTGGTGGAGCCGCAGCGTGATGGGCTGTGCGTCGTTGTAGAAGTCCACGAAGCGCTGCTCGTTGGCCTCGACGATTTCCTCGACGGCGTAGTCGAGTTCGGAGCGGGCACCGCTGGGGATGTCCTCGAACGCGACTTCCGACACGCGGCCGAACTCCGTCAGGTCGACGCGGTCGCCGAACGCGATGTCGGCGTCCTTGTCGTCGAGCCGGAGCTCGTAGATGTAGAAGTCCTCGACGTCGAGCGCGTACGCGAGCGGCTCCTTCTGGTGCTGTGGCCGGTCGTCCCCGGGCCGTCCGTGCGGGAGGACATCGAGGACAGCCGCCATCATAGTGTCGCCGCCGCTCTCCGATTCAGTCATGTCAGGCAGTACGAGCAGAGCACACTTAATGCCGGTGGATGCCCCGAACCGCGCCACGGGACGCCGCTGGCCCACTCAGTATCGCCCTCGGGACGGCGAGCCCACGCGCGGCGGTGGTCGTGGGGACAGAGAAAACCAGAAACGGCCGGACTGCCGAGCTACGCGTACTGCTTGACGATGTTGAGAATATCGTCGAGTTCGTCGCCGCTGAGCGTGTACCGCTCCTGGGCGAACACGGCGCGGAGCTCGTCGCGGTCCAGCGGCCGCAGGTTCGCAATCTTGTACGCCGTCGGCGTGTCGACCTTTTCGAGCTGTTCGAGGTCTTCGACCAGCTGGAGCGACTCCTCGGGGTCGAGGACGGCGAAGCGGTTGACGTGCTCGATGGCCCGCTTGAGCTCGTAGCGCATCTCGCGCTCCTCCTCGGCCGCCCGCTCCATTTCGAGGTCTTCGAGTATCTCCTTGGTCTCCGCGACCGTCAGGAACTCCTCACTGATTTTCTCTTTGAATATCGTCATTCTTGCCGGCGCAGGTGCGCAGCGGTGACGATGATGGTCTTCGCCTTGCCACCGTCGACGATGTCGACCTTGTAGGCGTCACCCTGCTTGCCCTCGACGGTTCCGGTCTGGCCGTCGAATCGCGGATGGAAGCGCCCGTTGGGCACGGACGGGTCGATTTTGAGGTGGACTTTCTCGCCGGCCTCGAACTCCTCGACGGCGCGCTGTGGCGGCGAGGTGCCGCGGTCGCGGGGCTTGTTCTTGAGCTTGTCTCGTGTTCCTTCGAGAGGTCCGTTTGAACTAGGCATTCTTGCTCCCCGATAATCCGGTCGCCCTAATAAAACGTGCGTTCCGCGGCCGTCGCTGGTCGCGCTCGCGCAGTCGCTACCCGCGTGGAAAACTACGGCGACGTGCCGATTACAGGCGGCCGGTGCTCTCGACGGAGACCGACTCGACGTCGTCGACGTTCGCGAAGGCCTCTTCGACGGCTTCCGTCCCGCCGGTGTCGTCGGGGACGATGACCGTCGGCGTCAGCGCGACGAGGCCGAAGGCGACGTCCTCGCGCTCGAACCCGTTAATCTTCGTTCCTTCCGGAAGCACGCCCTCGAGACGCTCCTGCAGGTCGTCGAGGTCGACTTCGGGGCTCTCCGGCATGACCTTGATTTTGGCTGCTACTTTCCCCATCGTTATGGCCCCATGAAGCCGCAGTCCGGGCACTTGTAGAGGTTGCTCTGCTTCCGGCAGGTGGCACAGCGGTAAATCTGCTGGCCACAGTCCGGGCACTTGAACGCGGCGGCGTTCGTGCCGGCGATGTTGATGCCACACGAGACGCACTTGCGCGCCTGTTTCTGTTGGCTCTCGCTCATACCACTCCGTATCCGACCGCGGCTTTTAACGATTGCCAAACGCGACCGCCAGCGCGAGGGACTCTCACACCCTAGTTCCCCGGCAGGATGTCCCCGAGGGCGGCGCCGATGGCCATCGGGACGAACGCCACAGCACAGATACAGGCCGACCGGTAGACGACCATGGGGTCGGTCGACCACTCGACCAGTCCCCAGCCGGTCAACAGCGCGACGGAGACGACGAGCGCCGTCCCCGTGACGCCGACCAGCCGCCGCGGCACGAGTCCCAGTATCCGGTTTGCGACCCGCACGTCCTGGAAGTCGGCGACGTACAGAATCGCGATGACCAGGCCGACGGCGATGACGAGCGTCGCGGCGAGATACAGCGGGTGCTGGGCGATGTGCAGGCCGGCGTCGACGGTTCCGCCCTCGACGGCCATCGGAATCCCGAACAGCAGCGAGCCGAGCAGCGCCTCCGCGAGGTCGGACCGGCCAAAGCCCCAGACGATGCGGCCGAAGGTCGCCGGTTCGTGGTCCTGTGACTCCGCGGCCGCGCGCATCGCGTCCCGGACCTGCCGGCGCTCGTCCTCGGAGTCGACGAGCTGCTCTAGCTCCTGGAGTTCGTCGAACAGCGTCGCGAACTCGCCGTCCCCGTCCAGGTCGGTCGGTGGGTCGTCCTTATCGCTCATTTGAACTCGGGCTCGCTGTCCCGCGTCGGGACGCTCGGGTCCGGGTCGGCCCCGGTCGTCGGCGTCACGTCCTCCCAGACGTAGAACCCCTCGCCGGCGACCGCGCCGCGCTGTCCGTTTTCGACCTTCCGTCGGAGCAACGGGGGCGGTTCGAACCGCTCGTCGAGCCGCTCGGCGAGGTCTTCCAGGGCCGTCAGCACCGTTTCGAGCCCGTGCCTGTCCGCCCGGACCAGCGGGCCGTCGCGGTCCGAGGTCCCGCGCTCGAACGCCCGGTCGATGTCACGGACCCCGGCGACGCCGTCCTCGACCATCCGCACGGCCTCGGCGATGGTGGCGAGTTCGAGGCGGAGCGCGGCAAAGCCCGGCGTGTCCCGGACGACGACCGGCGTCGCATCCAGCCCCTCGGCGAACGCGGTCGTCCGGTCGCGGGTCGCCGCCGTCGTCTGCTCGGCGACGACGACCTCGACGATGTCGCCGTCCGGCGGGTCGACGATATTGAGACCGACCGCTCGGTCCGGGCTTCGCAGGCCGGCCGCGACGGCGGTCACCGACAGCGACGTGTCGCTGACGGCGACGAGCGCCTCCTCGCCGACCATCGTCTCCGTCTCGGCGACCACCGCGCGGTGGCTGTCCGTGTCGCCGTCCGTCGCGTCGATGACGACTTCGGCACCGTTGACCGCGCTTTCGAGTCCGGTGGTCCCGTCGATACCCGCCGCGATGTCCCCGCCCAGCGCGCGGCGAATCTCGTCGACCCGGTCCATCACGTCCGACGCGTCCGTCCCTCGGAGACGAACCGCGTGGCCCGCGCGGACACATCGCTGTGCGGTATCACGTGCCCGCTGTCCGGTCCCGAGTACGGCCACAATCATGACTGAATCACTGTACGCTCCGGGTTAAGCCTTTACGCCACGATACGTGCCGCCACTTCGCTACCGCGTGCCGACCGGGTCGGGAGGACCGGCAGTACGTTTTTCTCGGCACCAGTCGTAGCACCGGGCATGGACATCGGTGTACTGACAGTTCCGCTCGGCGGACAGTCGCTCGACGAGGCACTGGCGTATCTCAACGACCTAGGTGTCGATGCGGTCGAACTGGCGTGTGGCGGCTTCCCCGGTGACGCCCACCTCGACCGACAGGCGTACCTCGACGACGAGGAGAAACAGGCTGAACTGGAGGCACTGCTCGACGACTACGACCTCCGCGTGAGCGCGCTGGCGACCCACAACAACCCGCTACACCCCGACGACGACCGCGCCGCCGAGGCCGACCGGGAGCTCCGGGAGGCGATTCGGCTGGCCGACCAGCTCGACGTGAACACCGTCACGGGCTTTTCGGGCCTGCCAGCGGGCGGCCCCGACGACGAGGTGCCGAACTGGATTACCGCCCCCTGGCCGACCGAACACGCCGACGCCCACGAGTACCAGTGGCGCGTCGCCGACGAGTACTGGTCGGACCTTGCGGCCCACGCGGGCGCACACGACGTGGACGTGGCCATCGAGATGCACCCCAACATGCTCGTCTACGAACCCCGCGGCCTGCTAGAGCTTCGCCGGCGGACGAACGACCGCATCGGCGCGAACTTCGACCCGTCGCACCTCTACTGGCAGGGCATCGACGTGACCGAGGCCATCCGCTTGCTCGGCGAGGAAGACGCCATCCACCACTTCCACGCCAAGGACACGAAGGTCTACGAGTCGGAGGCCCGCGAGAAGGGCGTCCTCGACACCGCGCCATACACGGACGAGCCGAACCGGTCGTGGTTGTTCCGCTCTATCGGCTACGGCCACGACGAGTCCCACTGGAAGGACGTGGTCTCGACCCTGCGGATGGTCGGCTACGACGGCGCGCTCTCCATCGAACACGAGGACTCGCTGACCAGCGCCCGCGAGGGCCTGGAGAAGGCCGTCGACGTGCTCGACCGGGCCGTCTTCGAGACCCAGCCCGGCGACGCCTACTGGGCCGAGTAGCCGGTACGACCACCAGCGCGCCCGTTCCGGGCACTCACGCTTATATACCGTCTGTGAGACACTACGAGTGGACGACCGTATCCAGTGACACCCGATGGACATCGAACTCACACACAAGCCCTCGTACACGCACGTCCGCGTCGGCCTCGACGGTGGCGAATCGATACTCGCGGAACCCGGCGCGATGGTCAGCCACTCCCCGACCGTCGAAATCGAGACGACGACCAGCCGTGACGGCCTCCTCAGCTCCGCCAAGTCGATGCTCGGCGGCGAGTCCCTGCTCGCAAACGAGTTCACCGCCCAGGGCGGTCCCGGCATCGTCACCCTCGCGCCGCCGACGCCCGGTGACGTCCACCACCACGAACTCGCCGGCGAGACGCTGTACGCCGTCGACGGGGCCTTCCTCGCGGCCGACCCAGCAATCGATATCGACTCGGAGTTCGGCGGCATCCAGTCGCTGCTGGCCGGCGCGAGCATCACGCCGCTGGCGCTAAAAGGGACCGGAAACGTCCTCATCGAGGCCTTCGGCGGGCTGGAGACCGTCGAACTCGACGCCGGCGAGTCCTACACCATCGACAACGACCACGTCGTCGCCTGGGAGGAGTCGGTCGACTTCGACGCCCACCGCGTCGGCGGCCTGAAATCGACGCTGCTCAGCGGTGAGGGCCTCGTGATGGACTTCACCGGGCCGGGAACGGTCTGGTACCAGACCCGCGGGCTCGACTCGTTCACCTCGGCCATCGCCGACGCGCTGCCCGGCACGGGCGACAACGACGGCGACGCGTCCGGGCTGGACGATTTCATCTGAAAAGCCGGCGACGCGGCCGCCGAAAAGAGCCCTAATCAGGACAGCGCCTGCGTGATGTCCGTCGAGGACACCATGCCGACGTAGTCCTGGTGTTCGTCGATGACCGGGAGGTGCTTGATGTCGTAGGTCGTCATCATGGCGGCGGCCTCGCCCAGTTCCAGCGAGGTCGTCACCCGCTCGACCGGCGAGGTCATCACGTCGCCGACGGTCGCCGTCGAGAGGTCCTTCCCGGCCGCGACGGCGTCGACGATGTCGGTGGTCGTGATGATGCCCGCTTGCGCTCCCGGGACGAAGATGCCGTTGATGTTCTGGGCCTGCATCTGCGTCGCGGCCGCCTTGACGGTCTCGTCGGCGGAAATCGTCTCCAAAGGCGTCGACATGATGTCCTCGATGCGGACAGTCGTTTCAGTGGCCATGCAGGGTCAACGCGCGCATCCGGTTTTGTCTTTTCCCTCGCGGCGGCCCGCTGCCCTGCCGTCACCCTGAGCGTTATTTCGCCCCCGGGTGAACACCCGTATATGACACTGGATATCGGCATGCTCGGCTACCACTTCACGGCCACCTTTTTCCCGCTCGGCTGGCCGCAGGCCACCGCTCGCGGCAAAAACGTGGGCGAAAAAGGTCGCTCACTCACTGCGCTCGTTCGCGGTAGTGAGGTGACAGCATGACACTGGATATCGGCATGCTCGGCTACAAATTCATGGGCAAGGCCCACGCGAACGCGCTGGACCGCCTGCCCATGTTCTTCCCCGAAGCGCCAGCCGTCAACAAGGACGTGCTCGTCGGCCGCGACGAGGCGGCGCTGGCCGACGCGGCCGACCGACTCGGCTTCGACCGGACGGCGACCGACTGGGAGGACGTCGTCGACGAGGTGGACGTGTTCTACAACCTCGGCCCGAACCACGTCCACGCCGAACCGTCCATCGCGGCGCTGGAGGCCGGGACGCCGACGTTCTGTGAGAAGCCGCTCGCGCCCACGCTCGATACGGCCGAGGCGATGGCCGAGACGGCCGCCGACGCTGACGTGCCCGCGGGCGCGGCGTTCAACTACCGGTTCGTCCCGGCCATACAGTACGCGAAGGGACTCGTCGACGACGGCGAACTCGGCGAGATTCACCACTTCCGCGGGCAGTACCTCCAAGACTGGCTGGTCGACCCCGACGCGCCGTGGTCCTGGCGCAACGACGAGGAGATGGCCGGCAGCGGGGCGCTCGGCGACCTCGGCTCCCATACGGTCGACCTGGCCCGGTTCCTGGTGGGCGACGCCGCCGGCGAGATAACGGACGTGAGCGGTCACCTCCGGACGTTCACTGAGGAACGCCCCGTTGAGGGCAGCGACGAGACGCGCCCGGTGACCGTCGACGACGCCTACAGCGCCCAGATTGCTTTCGAGAACGGCGCGATGGGAACGCTCGAAGCGTCCCGCGTCGCCAACGGTCACAAGAACGCCCACACCATCGAAATCGAGGGGTCGAAGGGCGCACTCAAGTTCGACCTCGAACGGCTGAACGAGCTGCAGGTACTCACCGAAGGCGACCGCGGCTTCCAGCAGGTGCTGGTCACCGACGCCGACGACCCGTACGTCGACCACTGGTGGCCCCCCGGCCACGTCATCGGCTGGGAGCACACGTTCGTCCACGAGAACTACGAGTTCCTCACGGCCGTCGCCGAGGGCGGGACGCAGGAGCCGTCCTTCGCCGATGGCCTCGCGGCACAGCGCGTCCTCGACGCCGTCGAGCGTAGCGACGCCCGCGGCGAGTGGGTCAGCCCGTAGAGCCGAACCGAAACCCCCTTTCGGCGGCCACTGGTAGACTCTGGCATGCTCTCTATCGCGCTGGCCGGCAAACCGAACGCCGGCAAGTCTACCTTCTACAAGGCGGCGACGATGGCCGACGTGGACGTGGGGAACTATCCGTTCACGACCATCGACGCCAACCGCGGGGTCAGCCACGTCCGCACGGACTGTCCGTGCCTCGACCGGGACGAGCGCTGTGGCGACGACAACTGCCGGGACGGCAAGCGGTACGTCCCGGTGGAACTCATCGACGTGGCCGGCCTCGTGCCCGGGGCCCACGAGGGCCGGGGCCTCGGGAACCAGTTCCTCGACGAGCTATCGACCGCCGACGTGATTCTCAACGTCGTCGACGCCTCCGGCGGGACCGACGCCGAGGGCGAACCCGTCGAAGTCGGCGACCACGACCCCGTCGAGGACGTCCACTTCGTCGAGGAGGAGATGGACCTGTGGCTCGCCAGCATCGTCGAGCGCAACTGGGAGTCCATCGAACGGCAGTCCCGCTCGCCGGATTTCAAGCTCGACGAGGCGCTCGTGGACATGCTGGCCGGCGTCGGGGCCTCCGAACTCGACGTGGCGCGGACGCTGCGGGACCTGGAGTACCCCGAGGACCCCATCGCCTGGACCGACGAGCACCGCGAGGCGCTGGCGACGGAGATACGCCGGCGGACGAAACCGCTCGTCGTCGTCGCGAACAAGGCCGACATCGCTCCCGAGGGGAACATCGAGGCCCTGCAGGACGCCGCCGACGTGGTCGTCCCCGCGACGGCCGACGGCGAACTCGCCCTTCGCAACGCCGCGCAGGCGGGAGTCATCGACTACGACCCGGGCGACCCGGACTTCGACATCGTCGGCGACGTGAGCGACCAGCAACGGGAGGGCCTGAACCGCATCCGCGGCGTCATGGACGAGTGGGGCGGTACCGGCGTCCAGGGCGCGCTCGACACCGCCGTCTACGACCTGCTCGACCACCTGACGGCCTATCCCGTCCAGAACGAGACCCACTGGACCGACGGCCAGGGGAACGTCCTCCCCGACGCGTTCCTGCTGCGCCGGGGCGCGACGCCCAAGGACCTCGCCTACGCCGTCCACTCGGACATCGGCGACGGCTACATCCACGCCGTCGACGCCCGGGAGAACCGGCGCATCAGCGACGAGACGGAACTGGAGGAGGGAGCGGTCGTCAAAATCATCAGCGACGCGAACTGAGGTTCCTGGCCCGCGACGACGCGCTCGCTCTCACTCCGGCAGCAGGTCCCGGAGCGTCGCCCGAATGTCCTCGCTCCCGGGGCTCTGTGGCACCTGTCCGAGCACGTCCCGGCCGAGTCGCTCCGTCGCCGCACCGACCGAGAGACTGTCCAAGAGTGCCCCGTACTTCAGCGCCAGCCGCGGCGACACGTCGAACAGCAGGTCGCGCTTCCCGATGAGCGAGTGGGTTATCGACAGGACGTCGACGGCGCGGTCGACGTACTGCGCCCTGGCGTCGTCGTCCCCGTAGTCAGCTAACGCGGCCAGCAGGAACCCCTCAAGCTCCGTCTCGCGGTCGTGGAGCGCCGGCGGGTCCGGGAGCACCGTCGTCCCGTCGGGCCGTTCCGGGAGCATGCTCCGGCGGGGTGCGTACGAGAGGACCGCGCCGGTGGTCGGCGTCGTCGCCGCGGGGAGCGGCACAGATAGCCGCTTCGACGGGTTCGTGTCGGTGAAGACGACGTGGAGGTTCGCCGGGTCGCCGTTCACGGGGTCGTCCCACCCGTCGGGGGTGTGCGTGTACCCGCGCCGGAGCGCCTCCCGCAGCGTCCGCTGAATCCGTCCGGACTCGCCCTGGAGTTCCAGGTGGAGGACGACGGGGCCGCGCCCGCTCTCGTCGACGATGGACCACAGGGCCGGAAGCGCGTCCGCGGCCCCGGCCGAGAGTTCGTAGCAGGGCGCGTCCGCCTCCGCGGCCAGCAGCCGGGCGAGCGTGCTGCCCCGCCAGCCGGTCAGGTCGGCGACGTAGAACCACGGGAGGGCGTGTATCGGGCCGACCGCGGCGTCCCCGGCCGCCGCGTCGATGGTCGCCGGCACCGCGTCGAGGTAGCTGTCGATAGCGTCCAGTTCGGACGCGAAGTAGTCGGTCGCCGCCGCGGGCAGGTCGGTCGTCCGACGACGGTGGTCGTCGACTGAATCCATACCACCCGTAGGCCCGAGCGTCGGAAAACGGTGACGAGAGACCGACGGGCAACGGGACGCGGCGCGTCTCCCCCGACCGACGAAGGGAAACCCGTTTTTTGCCCCGTCCCGAACCAGGCGTATGAACGTACGGACGATAGCCGACCTGGGTCCCGACGAGCGGGCCGCCTTCTTCGACCGCGACGCCGGCGTCGACGCCGTCAGAGACGACGTGCGCGACATCGTCTCGCAGGTCCGAGAGGAGGGCGACGTGGCGCTCCGGCGCTTCGCCGAGGAGTTCGACGGCGTGTCGGTGGGCAACGTCGACATCACGGATACCGCCGAGCGGGCGTACGAAGAAATCGACGACGACGTGCGCGCGGCCATCGAGGACGCCGCGGCGAACATCCGCGCGTTCCACGAGCGGCAGGTCCCCGAGGACTGGCGCGACGACTTCGAGGGGCGCGAACTGGGCCGGCGGTTCCACCCGCTCGACAGCGCCGGCGTGTACGCGCCCGGCGGCACGGCCGCCTACCCGTCCAGCGCGCTGATGGGCGTCATCCCGGCGAAGGTCGCCGGCGTCGAACACGTCGCCGTCGCAACCCCGCCGGCCGAGGAGGTCAACCCCGTCACCCTGGCGGCTATCCACGTCGCCGGGGCCGACGCCGTCTACCAGGTCGGCGGCGCGCAAGCCATCGCGGCGCTGGCCTACGGGACCGAGACCGTGAACGCGACGGACATCGTCGTCGGCCCCGGTAACCGCTGGGTCACGGCGGCGAAAGCCGAGGTCCGCGGCGACGTGGCTATCGACTTCCTCGCCGGCCCCTCCGAAATCATGGTCGTCGCCGACGGCGACGCAGACCCGGATCTGGTCGCGGCCGACCTCGTCGCGCAGGCCGAACACGACGAGAACGCCTCCGTCGTCGCCGTCACCGACGACGCGGCCCTCGCCGAACAGGTCGCGGCCGCCGTCGACGAGCAGGCCGACGGCCGGGAGCGCGAGGCGGTCATCCGCGGCGCGCTCGCCAACGACGCCTCCGGGGTCCTGCTCGCACGGTCGATGAGCGAGGCCGTCCTCTTCGCCGAGGAGTACGCCGCCGAGCACCTCTCGATTCAGGCTGACGACGACGAGGCCCTGCTGGAGCGAGTCCCCTCCGCGGGCTCGGCCTTCCTCGGCCCGTACAGCCCGGTCGCGGCCGGCGACTACGCGACCGGGACCAACCACGTCCTCCCGACCGGCGGCAACGCACGGCTCACCGGCGGCCTCTCCGTGGACACGTTCGTCCGGTCGACGACGGTCCAGCGCCTCTCCGAGGACGCGCTCGGCGACCTCTCGGAGACGATTACGACGCTCGCCGAAGCCGAAGGGCTGGAGGCTCACGCCGAGAGCGTCCGCAAACGGTTCGAGGAGTAGCGCGGCCCTCCCGGCGCTCCGGTGGAGTGCCCCCGACTCACCTGCCCCGTCGGCGTCACTGTTAACACGTTCGGGCGTCCACGTACGTGTATGAGCAGCACAGCGGACGACGGCGAGCCGAACCTCGGGGGCGAGGACGTGGCCGTCACCGAGCAGGCAGCTGCGGAGGCACTGGACCTCCTCGAAAGCGAAGGGATGGACGTCGAGGAGTCCGGGCTCCGCCTGTACGTCCAGCAGGGCGGCTGCGCCGGCCTCTCCTACGGGATGCGGTTCGAACACGAACCCGAAGCCGACGACGAGGTGTTCGAGCGCAACGGGCTCCGCGTGTTCGTCGACGACGCCAGCATCGACTACATCGAGGGGTCGGTACTGGACTACGAGGGCGGCCTGCAGGGGGCCGGGTTCCACGTCCAGAACCCGAACGTGGTCAGCGAATGCGGCTGTGGCGAGTCCTTCCGGACGTAGCTACTCCTCGAGTTCGAACGCCACGACGACCTCTGCCTGGTACTCGCGGCCTTCCACGCTGGCGATTTCGACGCCGAGTTCCTCCACCTCGACCCACTTGAGGTTGTCCAGCGTCGCCTCCGCCCGCTCGATGGCGTCGTCTGCGGCTTTATCGAAGCTCTCCGAACTGGTTCCGATGAGCGTGATTTTCTTGAAAACCACTCTACTGTCCCCGCGTCGCTACCGCGATTGCTGTTGATGACATCGTTACGAGTTAGCATACACCGGACAGGTAAATGAAGATTCTGGCGACGGACGACACCATTCCGGGTGACGGGCCCCACGCGGTGAACGACGCTCCCACTTCGGCGGGCCGACGACCCAAGCAGTCTCGGCGTCCGTTTCGCCGGCACGCTCCACCGGACGAGCGCCGTCCGGCACGGTGTGTGGCCTCGACGCGATGCGTTTAAGTGACTGTTAGTCGAAGCGACGCGCTTAATAACAGGGGACTCACAGGTCGATAGCGGATGTCAAACCGTGGCTCACCGCCAGATAACGCCGAACCAGAGTTTCCATATCATTTTGGAGATAGGTATGCCTGCCTGTCACTCGCCGTGGCCCGCTCCGACCTTACTACCGTGGTAACAATCGGCTACGCTCGGTAATCCGGGCGAACCGCGACACAGGGTCGTGAAGCATTGTCGCATTATTAGACGGTGTGACACTTCCATCGAGTGGCATGCACACACAGACCACGAAGCTCACAGCAGTCTCGCTGGCACTGCTGTTGCTGGTATCGTCCACAATCGCGATTGGAGTCGTCGGCGGTGCGTCCTTGCAGGAGGCTGGGAACGCGGGCAACGCCGCCGCGACGGTCTCGTTCTCCGACCAGACGACCGCGGGCACGACGGTCACCGTCGACTCGGTGACCGTCTCCGAGGGCGGGTTCGTCGCAATCCACGACAGCAGCCTGCTGGAGGGCAACGTCGTCGGGAGCGTCGTCGGGGTCAGCGGGTACCTCGAACCTGGCGAGCACGAGAACGTCGAAGTCACGCTGTTCGACGTTCCGGGCGCGGAGTTCGACCGCAGCGAACTGTCCGACGACGAGACGCTGATTGCGATGCCACACCGCGACACGAACGCCAACAAGACCTACGACTTCGTCGCCACGGACGGCACGGCCGACGGTCCCTACGTGTCCGACGGGGCGGCAGTCACCGACGCGGCCAACATCACCGTCGAGCAAGCGGAGGTCGTCGAAGGGGAATCGTACACCGTCTCGAACCTCTCGGCCCCGCTGAGCGTCGAACAGGGCGATACTGCGACCGTCACCGCGACGGTGACCAACCCCAACACCGTGGCTGACACGCAGGAAGTGGTGTTCCGGTTCGACGGCACCGCCGCAGTCCGCGAACAGGTCGAACTGGAGGCCGGCAACTCCACGACGGTCTCGTACAGCCTCAACACCTCGTCCGTCGACACCGGCTCGTACTTCCACGGCGTGTACACGCGGACGGACGGCGCACCGGCACAGATTCAGGTCGTCGACGAGCTCCAGTCCTTCGACGTGTCGGACCTCTCGGCCCCTGGCACCGCCACCGTCGGGGACGAGTTCACGGTGACCGCGACCGTGACCAACCCCAACGCGTTCGCCAGCGAACAGTCAGTCGAGTTCCGGTTCCAGGGCGCTCTCGTCGAGGCACGTGACGTCACTCTCACCGCCGGGGAGTCTTCGACCGTCGAGTTCCAGGTCGACGCGACGGGCGTCAGTCCGGGCACGTACATCCACAGCGTGTTCACCCGCGACTTCGGGCAGTCGGCGCTCATCACGATAGAGACACCGGGTGAGGGACCACCGACCGAGGAACCAACGGAAGAGCCGACAGAGACTGAAGAACCAACCGAGGAGCCGACAGAGACCGAAGAGCCGACAGAGACAGAAGAGCCAACGGAAACTGAGGAGCCGACAGAGATTGAAGAGCCGACCGAGACCGAAGAGCCGACCGAGACCGAAGAGCCGACAGAAACCGAGGAGCCGACAGAGACCGAAGAACCAACTGAATCCCCGGAGCCGACTGAGACGGAGGGGCCGACTGAATCAGAAGCGTAGGTCCGAACCGGGGTCCGGCGACACCCCCTGGCCGGCCCGACCACGTCGCTGACCGGTCACTGCGCCTGGCCTTCGAGCCAGGTCTCGACGTGGCCGACCACGTCGGTGAGGTGTGCCGTCCCCCAGATGGCCACGATGATGGCACCGATGCCGTCGAACACGAGGTCGAGCATCGTGTCCTGGAGGCCGAACTGCGTCAGAATCGTGTCGTTGCCCGTCGCCGACGCGGCGAGCGTAATCGAGAACTCGAGGACCTCCCAGAACACGCCGAAGGCCATCACGAACAGGAGGAGGAACACGAACAGGAACCGCGGGGGAATCGAAATCTGGTCGGTGTGTTCGTCGAGCGCGCGCACCGTCGTGTAGCCGACGGCGGCGACGACCGACGACGAGAGGGCGTGGGTGAAGTGGTCCCACCACCAGATGGTGACGTAGAAGTTCTCCTCGGCACCGGGGAGGCCGACGGTCCCGAGCGCGTGGAAGAACGCCGCCGACGTAATCCACAGCGTCAGCGCGGGGTCGAGCGCGATGCCGTAGTCCCGCTCCAGCAGCGCCGGGAGTTGCGTGACGAGGATGGCGACGGCTGAGTTGACGATGATACCGACGTTGCCCCGCTCGATACCGACCCCGAGAAGCACGATGAGCGTGACCGAGAGGGTCCGCGAGAGGAGCTGCTGTGTCGCCGTACTGATGCGGAGGCGGTCGCGGACCTTCATACGTCCGGCTGGACCTCCTCGGGGACGCGGCCGGTTCCGACCTGCTGGCGGACGTAGTACGCGAACACCACGCCGGCACCGACGCCGGCGATGGTCGACGCGACGAACTCCCACATCAGCGCCTCCTCGATGACGTGTTCGGACACCGCCGGGTCGAGGATGAAGGTGGTCCCGAGCAGCTGGTCGGCCGCCCAGCGGACGACCGCCCAGACGCCGGCAGTCGCCATCGTGGTGATGGCGACGAAGACGACGGCGAAGCGCGGCGTCATCCGCACCGGCGTGAAGAGCTGGAGTTCGACGGCGAGGATGAGCGCGATGGCGGCGACCGAGAGATACGTCGCGAGGTTCCCGGTCGTCGACAGCGTCGCAAACAGGCGGCCGACGACGGGCAACGCCGCCAGCAGGAGTATCTCCCAGGGAAGCATCGCGTACCGGTTTCGCAGCAGAACCGGCGGGAACAACGCCAGCGCCGCGACGGCGGCGGCGAATCCGGCCCACAGCAGGTCGGCCCCGACGGCGCTCGTGACCGAAACAGCGGCGAGCATGGCGACGATACACCACGCGGCGAGCGCGTTGACGCGCCTATCACGGAGCAACCGCGCTACGTCTCGGTTCATACTCCCTGATATGCATCGACCGGAAAAACCCTATCGCCCGCCGTCGCCGACCGTTCAGAGCGCGCCGTAGGCCATGGCGTACGCGAGGGCGGCCACGGTCACCGCTGCCAGCCCCGTCACGAGCGTCTCCAGCCAGTCGACGCCGTCGCTGAACGGCCGGACCGGAGCCCCGATGACACCCAGCGCGAGGACGCTGAACACGAAGTGTGCCGACCGCTCCAGCGTCGGCGCGGGCAGGAACAGGACGGCCGCCGCGTAGCCGATTCCCAGCGCCGCCCGCGGGCGGACGTGTTCGGTCAGCGTCTCCTCGCGGAGGTGGACGTACGTCCACACGGCGAGCCAGACCGTCGCCAGCTCGATGGCGAACGCCGCCAGGAGGTGCGTCGTCGGGTCGGGGTGGAGCAGCACCCGCTCGGCGACCACCGTCACGTCGAAGGGGTACAGGAACGGGGGCGGACCGCCGGTGAAGAGGTCGCCGAACGGGTGGGAAAGCAGCCCCAGCAGCGCCAGCCCGGTCACCGTCCGGGGGCTGATGTCCCGGGACTGTGCGACCGTGGCGACGGCGAGCGCGGCCACGACGAACACGGCGGTCACGAGTGCCGCGACGGGGCCGCTGAGCGCGCCTGTGAGCGCCGTTAGCACGACACCGACCGACAGCGCACCGATTCGAGCGGCCCGCGAGCCGGTCGCCCAGAGCCCTGCCGCCGCGGCGAGTACGACCCCCAGCACGAGCGAGTGTGTCGGCCCGCGGTGGACGACGTTCGCGGTCTCCCAGAAGCCGTCCGCCGTCAGGTTCTCCGCGGCCCCGACGAGCAGGCCGAACGGGGCGTAGACGATGTCTACGTCGGGGACCGCGGCGAACAGGCCGGCGACAACGCCAAGCTGGACGGCTCGCTCGCGGGAGAGCCCGAGCCACCAGGCGGCGAGGGCACCGAGTGCGAATCCGAACAGCGCGTGGCCGACGAACATACGCCCAGTTGGGCGGCGAGCGGCTTAAACACCACGTGTGAACGGGTAGCGTGGCTCTCTCTCGTGTTCAGGAGTCCGATCCGACCTTCGTCCAGCGTTCCTCGATGGCCGCGTTGGCCCTGACGACGGTGTCGCCGTCGACCCGGAACCGCGTCTTCCGGAGTTCGATGGCGGCCACCTCGCCGGTGGTGTCGCCCGCTTTGACGGTGTCGCCGGGGTTGAAATCGGGGTCACGCAGGAGGTAGACGCCCGCGACGGCGTCCTTTATCATCTCCGAGAGCGCGTAGGAGACGCCGAGCGCGAGAAAGCCCGTCGCGGTCCCCAGCGACGCCGCGATGGCGGTCAGGCCGACGATAGAGAGGAAAGAAAGCGCGACGCCGAACCACAGGAACACGAGGACGATGACCGCGAGGAACTGCCGGTAGACGGGCGACTCGCCGGGCAGCGACCGCTCCAGGACGGTCCTGACGACGAACATAATGGCCTTGATGCCCACCGCGGCGACCGCGAGGAAGACGAACCCCGTTATGAGGCGCGGCAGCGCGTCGACGACGTTCGTGACTAGCTGTTCGAGCGCTCTGTTGATGACACCGACTTGCACGCCGGATGGTGGGCGGAGAGGCCCCTAAGTGTTGGCCTCGGCCGGTACGGTCGCCTCGCCGGGGTGACGGACCACTTCGTACTCGCCGTCCTCGGTGATGCCGATGACGGCCCAGTCGTACGGTACCTCTCGCCGGGTGAGACGGCGGCTGAGGTGCGTCGCCTCGCCCGTGCGTGTGACGAAACAGCGCATGTCGCCGCCCTCGGGTATCGGGTCCTGCGAGTCGAGCACCGAGACGGTGACGACGCGCCAGCCGCGCTCCGCTCGCAGTTCGGTGCCAGTGCGCGACACGGTGTATCCGAGGTCGTCGAATATCGACCGGGCCTGCTCGTCGAGTGATGTGGTAACGGCCCCCATCTGAGAAGCAGTACCACTGGCTATCTGATAAACGTTCCCACTAGCCACGGCGCTGACAGTTTCGTCCGCCTACTCGTGGGCCGCGTCCCACTCCTCGGCCTTCCGGAGGTTCGAGCAGTCGTTACAGCGGATGCGCCCCATCGAGTCCATGGCGTTGTTGAACGTCTCGCAGTTGCTGCAGAAATAGCCCCAGCGGTGCTCGCGGTCGGCGTCGCGGTAGACGACGTAAAACGCGCCTTTCGTGCCGATGTCGCCGTCGCTCCGGTCGACGTACAGCGTCTCGCCGTCGGGTCCGTCGAGTGCGTCCATACGTGGTCATGACGGGCCAGCGGCTAAATCACTGCGGAAACCATTAGTGGCTGGTTCCCCTGCACTGTGGGTGTGAGTCCCCGCCTTATCCAGTACTCCGACGTGGAGAAAGCGTACGACACGCCCGAGCGAATCGGACGACTCGCGGGGACGGTGGCCGCCGCCGACGGCCCTGACGCCCTGGCGGTCGGGACCGGGGACAACACCGGCCCGGGGGTGCTGTCGCTGGTCACCGACGGCGAGCAGTCCCTGGACCTGTTTACCGCCCTGACGCCCGCCTTCGAGACCTTCGGGAACCACGACTTCGACCACGGGCTCGACGCGACGCGGGACATCGTCGCCAGGTCCCCCCAGACGTGGCTGACGGCGAACGTCGAGCGGGACGGCGTCCGCTTCGCCCCGCGGTTGACCCGACCGTGGGCGAGTCGGACCGTCGACGGCCAGCGGGTCGGCTTCGTCGGCGTGACCGACCCGGACACGGCCGCGGCCAACCCGCAGGCGACGACGCTCACCTTCACCGATCCCGTCGAAGCCGTCGCCGAGGCGACCGCGGCGCTGCGAGCGGCCGGAGCCGACGCCGTCGTCGTGCTCTCGCACCTGGGGCGGGCCGACGAGGACCTGGCCCGCACCTGTGACGTGGACGTGATTCTGGGCGGGCACGTCCACGAGCGCCGCATCGACCGCGTCGCCGGCACGCTGCTCACCAGACCGGGGGCCAACGGCCAGGCCGTCGTCGAGGTCGACCTCGGCGGGACCGAACCGACCGCGCAGTTCCGCGAGACGGCCGACGGACCCGTCGACGACCGCGTCGAGAGCGCCCTCGCCGACCGGCTAGCGGCCGCGGGGCTGGACGAGGTCGTCGGCCACGTCGACGAGCCCATCGACCGGAGCCGGGCGACGACCTACGGCGGCGAGTGCCGCCTCGGGAACCTCGTCGCGGACGCGTACCGCTGGGCGACGGGGGCGGACGTGGGCCTCCAGAACAGCGGGGGGCTCCGGAACGACACGGTCCCGCTGGAGGGGGCACTGACGGTCGCCGACATGGTTTCGGTCGTCCCCTTCGAGGAACCCTTGACCGTCGCCGAACTGACCGGCGCGGAGCTGCGGACGCTGTGTCGACAGGGCAGCGGCCGAGCGGTCGGGTTCGGGGAGCCGGACTGGTGGCACGCCCACCTCAGCGGCGTCGAACTGGTCTGGAACGACGACACGCGGACCGTCGAGCGACTGCGGGTCGACGGGCAACCGGTCCGCGACGACGAGACGTACACGCTCGCGACGAGCAACTACCTCTACCACACGGAGCGGGAGTTCCCCGTCCTGACCGAGGCTCACCGGGTCAGCGTCGCCGACGTGCAGTACGAGGCCCTGGCCGACTACGTCCGCGAGACGGACGTCGGCCCGACCGTCGACGGGCGGCTCACTCGTCGCTAGCGATTTAAGCCTCGGCACGGTACGTTTCGGCGATGCCACAGGTCGTCGTCCCGGTCAGATACCCCCTCTCGGAGAACTCCCGCGCCACGCTCGCGGAGGCCATTCAAATCGCCGACGAAGAGGACGCTGACCTCACCGTCCTGCACGTGAACCTCTACCAGAACGGCCACCGGGTCAACCGGACGGAGCTCAAACGCGCCGTCGAGCAGTCGTTCGGCCACGTCCCGCGGACGCGGTACGTCGTCCGCTCGGGGATGCTCGTCGAGGAGACGATTCTGGACGAGGTCGCCGCCCAGGAGGCCGACATCGTCGTTATCGGGAGCAAGCAGGCGAGCCGCTGGCGAAAGATGATACGCCGGCTGGTCGACGACCCCGACGTCGAGCAGTTCCTCCGCGAGGAACTCGACTGCGAAATCGTCACGGTCCAGCCCGACGCCCAGTCCAGCCGTCACTCGTCGGCCGGGTCCTCCGGGTCCTGACGCGGCGGGACGGGCGAGTTGCCCGACGCCGTAGGGGGCCCTTCGGCGGCGTTTAGCCCGCCCACCCCGTCGCTCAGCGAGACGTTCATCTCCCCGCTGGTGTCGTCGAAGTACAGGTGCGAGTGCGGGTAGGCGATTTCGACGTCGGCGTCGTCGAGCCGCCGCCAGACGTTGGTCTGGACCTTCGAACGGGCGGTGAGCAGTTTGTACGGCTCGGTCACCCAGTACCTGAGCGTCAGCAACACGCCGTGGTCAGCGAAGTTGTTGATGTACGCCGTCGGCGCAGACGGGTACCGGGCGGCACCGACGCGGATGTTCGGCCCGCCGGCGATGACGTTGTCCACCTCCCGGGCCGCGTCCTCGATGAGGCTCCGGGCCGCGGGGATGTCGCTCTCGTAGGTGACCAGCACGTCCAGCGACAGCCGCGTCCGGGAGTCCTCCGCCGAGTAGTTGACGACGTCGCGCTGGCGCATCTCCCCGTTGGGGATGACGAGGAACGTGTTGTCGAGCGTGAACACCTTCGTGTGTCTGAGCGTGATGTCCTCGACGAACCCGCGCTGGCCGCTGTCGACGAGCTCTATCATGTCGCCGATTTCGTAGGGCTGGTCGGCCAGCAGGAAGATACCGGAGATGAGGCTCCCGAATATCGGGGCCAGCACGACACCGACCACGGCCGTGAACACGGTGACGGACAGCGCGATGTCGCCCAGTTGCAGGCCGTAGATGTTCAGGATGGTCAGCAACGCGAAGATGTACACGCCGGCGCGGATGCTGCGCAGCGCCGTCCGGGTGAGGCTCGGCCGCCGGAACTGGCGAGCGACGCGCCGACCCAGAAGCCGGATGAGGACCCGCGAGACGACGATTGCCAGCGCGATGACGACCAGCGACCGCCCGATGTTGGCGGCCCACATTGGAATCTCGAAGGGGAGTAGCCCGCCGATGTCGGTGGCCACTTCGGTCGCGACCTCTGTCGCGGTCTCGGTCGGCGTCGCAGTGGGTGTCTGTAGCGGCCAGACAGGGCCAAAACGCATGGCATGGACTCGACCCTGCCACGAGAAAAGGGTTCCCCTCCCGAACTACTTAGCCCTCACACCCCCTCTGTACGGACATGTCTCCAGACGACGTTTCGGTGGTCCTCGACGACGACCGGCCCCCGGTCGACACGCTGGCGGTCGGCGTCTCGGAGTACGGACTGGCCGGGCTCACGGCCGTCGACTACCTGGCCGACCAGCTCGCGATGCGCGAGGTCGGCCACCTTCGGACGCCGGGGCCGCCGTACATCACCCCATTCGAGAACGGGACGCCGAGACACCACACGCGGTTGTACGTCGCCGAAGCGGCGTCGTTCGCCGTGCTCGTGGGCGAACGGTTCGTGCCGCCGGGCCAGGCGGGCTCTCTCGCCGAGGCCGTAGCGACCGCCGCGGACCGGCTGGACGCCTCGAACGTCACGATGCTCACCGGCGTCCCCATCGCACACGGCCCGGACGACCACGTCCCCTTCTACATCGCGACGCCGGAGTACCGGGCAGCGTACCTCGACGACACCGACATCAGACCGATGGGGAACGGGTTCCTCGAAGGGCTGAGCGGCGAACTCGTCGCGCGGGCGCTCGACGGCGGTATCCCGACCGGCGTGTTCACTACGCCGACACACCCGCAAGCGCCCGACGCGGCCGCCGCAATCAGACTCCTCACCGCGCTGGGAGAGGCCCACGCAATCGACATCGACACCGGGCCGCTGGAGGCCTTCGCCGCGAACATCGAAGCCCACTACCAGGCGCTCGCAGAGCGGATGGAATCGGCCGAGTCAGAGACGCAGGTAGATGACCGAATGTATATGTAAGGATAGAATATCGAAGCAAACGTCCGCCTATACCCCGAATAAGTCAATAACAATTCCACATTGTGGGTGAAAAATCAAACAGTCCGCCGACACCTTTTTCAGCGTACAGCGCGTTCGTTTCTACGATGACCTCCACCGAAATCTATGCGACCGGCGCGGTCGATTCGGACCCGCCGCCGCGGACGCGGTCCAAGACCGCGCTGTTCTGTCCCGCCTGCGGTCACGAGAGCGCGGTGACAGGCGACTGGACAGTCGAATCGACCGAACACAGCCATCGACTCCGGTGTCCGGAGTGTGACAGCGTCGTCAAACAGCGGTAAGCCGCTGTCGGCGTCGCGTCTTCTGCTAGTATTCGTGTATCCCGTCGTCAGTGACGACCGTATCCAGCAGATGCGTCGGCGTAGCGTCGTAGGCCGGGTTCGCGACCTCGAAGCCGTCCGCCGGTTCCCGGAGCACCTCCGACGGTGACCGGTGCTCGTTCTCGAAGGCGAAGGCCCCGTCGACGTACTTCGCGGCGGAGCCGACGACCGTCACCGGCACGTCGTTGTCCGCGGCGGCCGTCGCAATCGGGTAGGTCCCGATGCGGTTGTACAGCGTGTCGTCGACGATACAGTCCATGCCGACGAGTACGCGGTCGACCTCCGGCATGAAGTGGCCGGCGGCGCTGTCGACGACGAGCGTCACGTCGACGCCGTCCCGCTCGGAGAGGTGTCGCGCCATCTTCCGGCCGATGAAGCGGGGTCGGGACTCGGTGACGTACACGTCGAACGTGTGGCCGGCCTCGACGGCGTCGTCGATGGTCGCCAGCACCGTCGAGGAGAAGTCGTGGGTCAACAGCACGTCGTCGTCGGCGATTTCCGACACCGCGCGTTCGGCGGCGCGGTCCTTGGCCGACTCCACCGCCTCGATGACCTCGTCGATGGCCTCGATAGTCAGTTCCTTGGCAGTCGCCACGTCGTCGGGGTCGGCCGCCGAGACGGCGTCGACGATTCGGTTCTGGGTCGTGTGGAGCGAGGCGTGCGAGGGGTTGGCCCGGCGGAGGGCGCTGCTGTTGCGGCTCAGCGACCGGAGGTAGTCTTCGGCCGTCGGGTACTCCCGCTCGGTCAGCACCCGGAGCGCCTGGGCGGCCTTGACTGCGACCACGGAGGAGCTATGTGTCTGCATCTCCGCGATTTCCTCGACAGTCTCGTCTATCATACCGGTGGCTGTGAGTTGAACCGATATGTGTCTTCCCCTCGCCGTCGAACAGCATTTAACGCCGTCTCACGTTTGGGGTGATAGACGGCTATGGGACGGTTCAGCACTGACACGGTCGGGATGACGGAGGGTATCGGCGTCGCCGTACTCGTCGGGCTGACGCTGCTCGTGACGGCTATCGTCGGACTGAACGTCCTCGTCATCGGGGAAGACGACGGCGGCGGCCCGCAGGCGAACTTCAGCTACGACTATATCTCGGACAACTCGGTCCTCATCGTCACCCACGAGCGCGGCGACGAGTTCGAGGCCGGCAACGTCGAGTTCGAGGGCCCCGATACGCGGGTCACCTGGGCCGAGGTGGCCGGCCAGGAGCCCGCGGCGGCCGTCGGCCCCGGCGACATCGTGCAACTGAGCAGCGGGAGCGCCTACGGGCAGCGAGTCAGCGGCCAGGACACGATACGGATATACCACAACGCGAGCGGGAACCGGACCCAGCTGGACCAGTGGAACGGCACGAACTGACGGTCAGTCGGCGGACACGGCGGTCCCACGGTCGCTCCGTGCCGGCCGACCGAACCACTCGTCGAAGGAGAGCGGTCCCGCGCCCATCGTGAACACGGCCGAGGCCATCCCGAACAGCGTGATGTGAGCGAGCACCGGGTCGTCCGGGAGGCCAAACAGCGTCGTGGTAAACAGGACGAAGGAGACCGCCGCCGCCCCGCGGGTCATGAAGCCGAAAATCAACACCAGCCCGACCAGCGTCTCGGTCAGGCCGGCCCCGAGCACCCACATCCCGGGGTCGACCGGCACGACGGCGGTGAGGTCGTACTTCTCGACGACGAGCAGCGACCGGCCGGGGTCGGCGAGCTTCTGGAACAGGCCGAGGTAGATGAACGTCACGCCCATGCCGACCCGGACGACGACCGGGACGGACTCGCGGTACGGGGCCGTCGCCGAGTCGAGGAAGCCCTTGAGGTGATGGACCGGGTCGACGCGGCCGTAGTAGGTCCCGTCGGTGCTTGCGACCTGCTGGAGCATGTGGTCGGCGCTCGGGCGGCCGCCGCCGAGTATCAGCAGCGCCAGGAACGCCGGGACGTACTCCATCGCCAGCACGACGCCGGGGTCGACGCTCACCGCCCAGGCGTAGGTCACCAGTCCGACGGCCGTGACGATGCGGGTCGCCAGCCCGAACAGGAGCGTGAAACCCAGCCCGATGAACAGGAGGCGGACGAGCGGGCTCGCTGTCGGGTCGAACGTCACCGTCGGGGCGAACAGGTACCCCTGGAACCCGGCACCGACGAGGGGCAGCCCAACGCTGAGCCGGAGCATCCACGGGACGAGGTCGGCGTAGCCGGCGAGCACGTCACGGAGGACGACGACGTCGGCAATCGTCGGCCGGACCCAGAGATAGGCCGCGAGCCCGCCGGTCACGGCCAGCCCCGAGACGCCGAAGACGGCCGCGTTCACCGGGTCGGCAAGGACGGACAGCGCGAACGCGACCGCATCGAGCGCCGCGCCCGGCCCGTCGGTCACGTAGTCGACGTGTGCCGCCGCAGGCCGTGTCATGAGTGTGAGAACGAGCGCGACGACGCCGGCGAGGGTCGGGATGCGCGTGTCCATACCTTAGAATTCGGGGTCCGGCCACCTAATCCTTGGTCCGTTCCACGTCGCCGAACGGCCGCTAGCCCCCGTAGCACCCCTCTCCGTAGGCGGTGGAATTATATCCACGCCTGTACTACTTATACGGCAGTGAGCGTCAACATCGAGACACAGGTCGTCGAACGCGGGGACGACGAACACGTCGACGCGGCGTGGCGGCTCAAGGAGGCCATCCGCGAGTCCGACGGGGTGCTTCGGCAGCGCCGGGGGTTCTTCCGCGACGCCTACCGCCGGTCGACCACCTACCTCTACATCGACCGGTCGGAGGACCGCCTCATCGGCTTCGCCGCGGTTCGACGCGACGGCTACGTTCTCTTTCTCGCGGTCGACGGCGAGTACAGGGGCCACGGCTTCGGCAAGCGGCTCGTCGCCCGCGTCGCCGATGACTACGGCAGCGTGACCTGCCACGCCCGGGCGACGAACCGGGAGGCCATCGGCTTCTACAAACACATCGGCTTCGAGATTCGGCGACGCATCGACAACTACTACGAGGACGGCGGCGACGCCTACTACCTCAAACTCGGCGAGGACTCGATTACGGACAAACTGTCGAAGTTCCTGCGCGGCTAAGCGAACGCTTTTCAAGGGACCTCCCCAACGAGGTAGCCGATGGAAGAGCGGACCCGCGCGTACCTCCGTGGCCGGTTCGGCGACCACTACCGCCAGGCGTCTGTAACGCCGCCGCCGGCCGCCAACGAGCGCGAATGGGGATTTATCCCGTGGACCGAGGGCCCGGGCGAGACGATGGTCCGCCATCGCTCGCTGCTCGACCTCGGCGAAATCGGGGACTTCCTCGGCCGCCGGAAGCCCCGTCACGTCTACTTCTCCGCGGGCCGCTACGACGAACCGAGCGCCTCCACGATGGCCGAGAAGGGCTGGCGCTCCTCGGACCTCGTGTTCGACCTCGACGCCGACCACCTCCCCAGCGTCGTGCTCGGCGAGGACAGCTACGCCGAGATGCTCGAAAAGTGCAAGGACGCGCTGTTGCGGCTCCTCGACTTTCTGGAGGACGACTTCGGCTTCGACGATATGACCGTCGTCTTCTCGGGCGGCCGTGGCTACCACGTCCACGTCCGTGACGAGCGGATTCGCCACCTGGAACGGGACGCGCGCCGGGAAATCGTCGACTACGTCCGCGGCATCGGGCTGGAGTTCGACGAACTCGTCGACGAGGAATCAGTCGCCGGCACGGCCGGCCGGTCCAGCCCGGCCCAGAAGCGGACGCTCTCGACGGAGGGCGGCTGGAGCGCCCGCGCACACCGCCACATGCTCGCCGTCGTCGACGACCTGCTGGCGATGGACGAGGCCGACGCGCTGGACCGACTGCAGGAGTACGACGGCATCGGCGAGGGGAAGGCGACGGCGGCGCTGAACGCCGCCCGGTCGAACTACGAGCAACTGGAGGCCGGCAACATCGACGTCCATCCGGCGTTCTACCAGCTGGCGAAGGTCCTGCTCCACGAGGTCGTCGCGGCGGACAACGCGCCGATAGACGAGCCGGTGACGACGGACACGAACCGGCTCATCCGCCTGCCCGGCTCGCTCCACGGCGGCAGCGGGCTGGAAGTCCAGCGTATCGACCGCGCGGACCTCGACGCGTTCGACCCGCTCGTCGACCCCGTTCCCGAGACGTTCCGGGGCCACGACATCACCGTCGAGGTGACCGACGGGGGCCTCGTCGAGCTAGATGGCGATAGCTTTACACTGGAGGCGGGTAATCAAACTGTACCAGAGCACGTGGGCGTGTTTCTCATGGCCCGCGGGCGTGCCGAGAAGGGGAAGGAATGAACGTAGACGAGCTCCAGTCCGTCCAGTCGCGCGAACGCCAGACCGACAAGCTCCAGCAGCTGCGCGAGACGTTCTACGAGGAGACCGGCCAATTCATTCAACAGCTCCGGTCGGAGCGCGACCGCGCGGCCGACCGCGCCGAGGACCCGTTCGACTCCCCCGAGGTCAACCGCCTGACCGACGACATCAAGACCGCCGAACAGACCGTCGAGGCCGTCTACGAGCGCCGCGTCGGCAAAATCGTCAAGATGGCGTCGCTGGCCGCGGCGGACATGCCGACCGAGGATGACGGCCTCACGCGCGAAGAGCGGGAGCTGTTCGAGACGATGGTCGAGGCCATCGAGTCCAACCGCTCGCACGTCCTCGACGTGATTGCGGGCGAGGCCCCGACCGGCGCGGTCGGCGACGAGCCGACGACCGACGAGCGAGATGCCCCGGACCCGCGCCAGGCGGCGGACGACGCGACGCCCGGTGCGCCCGATGCGCCGGAACCGACGCCGGAGTCTGGCGTCGACGCGGCCGACATGATGGGCAGCGGCGGCGACCCGTCACCGCCGCCACAGGACCGCGACGACCCGACGCCGCCGCCGGCCCCGCAAACGGACGGCAGTCCCAACGCCGGCGGCCGGCCCGACCCGGCGGACGTGCCGGCCGACGACAGCCCGGTCCCGCCGGCTGAAGCCGGTCCCGAGTCCGACCTCGGGCCCGCGGCGGACGGCGACGGGCAGGCGTCACCGGCCGACTCCGCGGGCTCCGGGGCCGACGACGTGGACCGGCGGACGGTCCGCATCACCGACGACGTGGGCGAGATATTCGGCGTCGACCAGCGCGAGTACGACCTCTCGACGGACGACGTGGTGACGCTCCCGGCCGACAACGCTGACCCGCTGGTCGAACGGGACGCCGCGGAACCGCTAGAGTAGCGCCACCGGGCGACCGGGCCGGTTCTCGCGTTCACACCACAGTCGTGTCACTGACGCTGCTACCACTAGATACACTTATGATACTTGGCTTACAGTAGTGAAGCATCATGAAGACGGCCCTCGCTGTCGCCCTCGCGGCGACCGTGGTTCTCGCCGGCTGCACCGGCTTCTTCGGGGAGACGACCGAGTCGACGACACCGGCCGAGACGGTAACCCCCACCGAGACGGAATCCGGGGGAGCCCCGCCGACGGAACCCGCGACCGCGACACCGTCGCGGACCCCGACGCCGACACCGGCCGGCGCTGAGCGGCTCGCGCCGGGTATCACCCGTGACGGTATCGTCAACCCCGTCGAACTGATGGCCGCCCACCAGCGTGAACTGCTCGCGGCGGGCTACGAGACGAACCAGACCGTCGTGAGCACGTACAACGGCTCGGTCAGCAACCGACTCGTCGTGCACACGACCTCGGGTCCGGACGGGGAAATCGCGTACCAGAACGGCACGGCCTACGGGTTCGACGCCGACGGCACCGAGACCGTCACTGGGAACGCCGTGTGGCTGAACACGACGGCGATGGTCAGCAGGCACGTCGAGGCCGGGAGCACGACCTATCGGGTCCAGCCGCGCCTGTACCCGCCGGAGTCGCTCATCTGGTACAGCGGGCTCCAGCGCGACATCCAGTTCGGCGCTGCCGAGTACGAGGTGACGAGCGTCGACCAACTCGACGGGAAGCGCGTCGTCACACTGGAAGCGTCCATCGACCGCGTCGACGGTGACGGCGTCGACGACACGACGGCGACGCTGCGGGTCGACGAGGACGGCGTCATCAGGTACGCCGAGACGGACGCGAACTACGGGGGCGGCAACGTCTATCACACGTACTACACGGTCGAGCGGCTGGGTGTGGCGCCGCCGGCACGGCCCGATTGGCTGGACGCCGTCCCGCCGAGCGCGTCGCTGAACGTGGGGCTCGACGTCTACGGCTTCGACGAGACCAGCGCCGAACTGGTCCACACGCACGGCGACGCCGCGCCGGTCGGTTCCATCGTCACGGTGGTCTCGAACGGGACGCTGTACGAGACGACGCTCGACGAGCCGTTCCGTGACGGCACACGCTACCTCTGGGTCGACACGAACGGCACGCTCCGGGCGACGAGCGAACGGCCCGACGCGGACGCCGTCCGCGAACTCGGGCCGGTGGTCACCGTCACCGTTCGCGCGCCCGACGGCGGGGAACTGTTCTCGACCAGCCTCGGCCGCTGACCGCGGCGGTCCGGCGACGGGATATTTACAATACCCTTGCTTATCTGACACGCATGAACACGTCCGTCCGTCTCGTCGTCGCCCTGCTTCTGGGCGCGCTCGCGTTCGCCGTCACGACCGTCGCGGTGACCGCCGGCTTCGAACCGGCGATAGAGTTCTCGCTCCTCATCGGCCTCCCGATGGGTGTCTCGGCGGGCCTGACGGGGCTGTTCGCCGGGTACGTCCTGCTGTGGCACCGCGACCGGGCGGCAGCGGGCACGCTCTCCGGGCGCGCGGTTCGGCTTCGGGCGGCCGCGCTGGCGGCCGTCGCGGACTTCTTCGTCGTCACCGCGGTTGGCGTCGCCCTCTACGCGCTCGCTGTCGGGAGCCTCGGCATCGGCCTGTTGGTCGCAGGGCTCCCGGTGACGCTGGTGCTCGCCGCCGCCGTCGGGTATCTCGTGGCCGGTGGCGGCCGTAGCGACCGGGGCAGGGTCCGGGCGCAGTGACGGGTGCCGCCGGCCTACGGCTCCGGCCTGGTTCCGAGCGTGAGTTCGACCGTCTCCCGCGTCCCGTCCCGTTCGATGGCCACGTCGACCGTCTCGCCGGGGCTGGTCTCCAGCGCGAGGAAGCTCCCGAGCGCCTGTCGAGTCGGTGTCGGCGTGTCGCCCATCTGCCTGACCACGTCACCGCCTGTGGGGACCTCCGTCCCGGAGACCACCGCACTCCCGTCGCTTCCTTGCAGGACGCCGGCCGCCGGGCCGCCGTCGAGGATGCGGTCGATGTACACGCCCGAGGCAGGCTCTAGGTCGTTCGCTTCGGCGAGACGCGGCGACACGCTCTGGAGGCCGACGCCCATGTACGGATGGTCGTAGTCGCCGGACTGGATGAGCGCCGGCACGACCCGCTGAGTCAGCGGGGCCGAGATGGCGAAGGCGACGTTGTCGCCGCCGCCGGAGTTGATGACGCCGACCACGTCGCCGTCGAGCGTGACCAGCGGCCCCCCGCTGTTGCCCGGGTTGACCGGCGCGTCGGTCTGGACCGCGTCGGCGATGGAGAAGTTGTTGGCGCTCTGGAGCGTGCGGTCGACGCCGCTGACGATGCCGGCCGACACCGACCCCGAGAGGCCGAAGGGGTTCCCGATGGCGACGACTTCCGTCCCCACCGTCGGTTCGGTCTCGACGAACGACAGGGGGGTCACGTCCGGCGTCGCGCCGACGCGGAGGACCGCCAGGTCGCTGTACACGTCCGCGCCGACGACGGTGGCCGACCGCCAGCCGGTGTCTGCGAAGCGGACGTAGTACTCGTCCCCGCCGGCGACGACGTGTTCGTTCGTGACGATGTGCTCGTCGTCGATGAGGAAGCCGCTCCCCTGCCCGCCGGGGGCGGCGTCGGAGAACACCCTGATGGAGACGACGGCGTCGGCGACCGCTCGATACACGTCGGCGTAGACGCTCTCGGACTGTGCGACCGCCTCGCCGGACGCCGACCGGTCGGCGGCGGCATCGTCCGATTCGCCGGCGGTCCCCGGGCTCTGGCACCCGGCCGTCGCCGCGACGCCCGCCCCGAGGGCACCCAGCATCGCCCGGCGCGTGAGAGACTGCTTCATACTGGGCCGTAGGCCCGGGGCGCGAAAAAGGCACGGTCGGGGCCGACGGGCCTCCGGCGGCGCTGTCGCCGAGGCCGGAACGGGCACAAACTACAATCGTCACGACGGCATACGGGGGGTCATGGCAGAGGACTCATCGGGAACGAAGACCCCGACGCCGGGGTTCGTGTTGCCCGGCTTACGCTGCGGTGTCGAGATGGCGCTCGTCGGGACCATCGTGTTGCTCGTCGGCCTCCCGGCGGAGGAGCCGATACGGCTCGGAATCGTCTTCCTCGCGGCGCTGCTGGCGATGACCGTGGTGCTGTTCTGGGCGGTCGGCCGGCACGTGCGCCGCTGGATTCGCTACGCACAGGGCAAGCCGACCCGGAACACGCCGTTCGACTGAGAGTCCTGTCGGCGTCCGCTCCGTGGCACGGGTGCGGCCGACTGGATTAACAACAAATCTCCATCTCTTTATTAAGAAGTCCCACTTCGAGCCGGAATATTAGCAGGTGAATTAATAAGACAGGGTAGCCTAGCGCCGATAATGACGGATTCCGGCGGCTGTTCGGACGGCTGTGGGCGTGACGGCGTGAGTGCCGACGGTCCCCCGACGGACGGGCCGCGGGTCGCACAGCTGTCCGTCCCGGAGATGGACTGCCCCTCCTGTGCGGGCAAGGTGGAGTCGAGCGTCCGCGAACTGGCGGGCATTGAGGCCGTGGACCCACAGGTGGCGACGGGCCGGCTCACCGTGGAGTACGACGGGGCCGAGACGGACGCGGACGCGATAGCGGCACGCGTCGAGGCCGCGGGCTACACCGTCGCGGACGACGGCGGCGCGACCCGTCAGTTCAGCGTGCCGGAGATGGACTGTGCCTCGTGTGCCGGCAAAGTAGAGAGCGCGCTCGGGGCGGTCGACGGTATCAGAGCCGTCGAGACGCGCCCGACCACCGGAACGGCCGTCGTCACGTACGACCGAACCGCGGCGACGGAGGGCGACCTCGTGGCGGCCATCGAGAGCGCCGGCTACGAGGTCACGGAGACGGCGGGGGAAGACGAGACGGCCACCGGCGGGACCGACGGGGCCGAGTCGCTCTGGACCAGCCCGCGGGCGCTGAAGACCTGGGTCAGCGGCGTGTTCGTGGCCTTCGGCCTTCTCTTCGAGTTCCTGCTTCGCGGCGCGAACGCGCAGGTCGGGGCCGTGCTCGGGTCGCCCCTACACGTCGCCGACATCCTGTTCCTCGTCGCCGTGGCGACCGGAGGGCAGGAGATACTGCGCAACGGCTACTACTCCCTGCGAAACCGGAACCTGGACATCGACCTGCTGATGTCCATCGCCATCCTGGGCGCGCTGACCGCGAGCCTGGCCTTCGGCGAGGCGCTGTACTTCGAGGCCGCGACGCTGGCGTTCCTGTTCAGCGTCGCGGAACTGCTGGAGCGCTACTCGATGGACCGCGCCCGGAATTCGCTGGCGGAACTGATGGACCTCTCGCCCGACGAGGCGACGGTCCTGCGGGACGGCGAGGAGGCGACGGTCCCCGTCGACGAGGTGCGGGTCGGCGACACCGTGGTCATCAGGCCCGGCGAGAAGATTCCGATGGACGGCGAGGTCGTGGAGGGGACCAGCGCGGTCAACCAGGCCCCCATCACCGGCGAGAGCGTCCCGGTCGACAAGACCGAGGGCGACGAGGTGTACGCCGGGACCATCAACGAGGAGGGGTACCTCGAAGTCCGGGTCACCGCCGCGGCCAGCGACAACACGCTCTCACGCATCGTCCAGATGGTCGAGGACGCCCAGTCGAACAAGACCGAGCGCGAGCAGTTCGTCGAGCGCTTCTCGGCGTACTACACGCCGGTCGTCGTCGCCTTTGCCGTCCTCGTGACGCTGGCGAGCCCCGCGGTGCTCGGCGTGGCGTGGTCGACCGCCGTCGTCCACGGCCTGACACTGCTCGTGCTCGCCTGCCCCTGCGCGTTCGTCATCTCGACGCCGGTCTCGGTCGTCTCGGGCATCACCAGCGCCGCCAAGAACGGCGTCCTCATCAAGGGCGGCAACCACCTCGAAGCGATGGGCGCGGTCGACGTGGTCGCCTTCGACAAGACCGGCACGCTCACGAAGGGCGAACTGACCGTCACCGACGTGGTACCGCTGAACGGCAACAGCGAGGAGGACGTGTTGCGGTGCGCCCGCGGCCTCGAACAGCGGAGCGAGCACCCCATCGGCGAGGCTATCGTCGCGGAGGCGGGGTCGGCCGGCGTCGAAAGCGTCGCCGTCGACGACTTCGAGAGCATCACCGGGAAGGGCGTCCGGGCGGACCTCGACGGGACGCCCCACTACGCCGGCAAGCCGGGGCTGTTCGACGACCTCGGCTTCGACCTCTCGCACGTCCACGCAACCACCGACGGCGGCGTCGTCACGCGGACGGCACAGCACATCTGCGAGCGCAACAACTGTCTGGACCTGCTCGAAGAGACGGTGCCGGCGCTCCAGGCCGAGGGCAAGACGGTCGTCATCGTGGGGACCGAAGACGAGATAGAGGGCGTCGTCGCCGTCGCCGACGAGGTCCGCCCGGAGGCGACGGCGGCCGTCGCCCGCTTGCGCGAACTGGGCGTCGAGCGCACGGTGATGCTCACCGGCGACAACGAACGCACCGCGGGCGCTATCGCCCGCGAGGTCGGCGTCGACGACTACCGGGCCGAACTCCTGCCCGACGAGAAGGTCGCCGCAATCGACGAACTGGTCCAGGAGTACGACGGGGACCGAGGGGAGCGGTCGTGGCCGCGCCGGGGCGCGTCCGGCGGCGTGGCGATGGTCGGCGACGGCATCAACGACGCCCCGGCGCTCGCGAGCGCGACCGTCGGCGTCGCCATGGGCGCAGCCGGCACCGACACGGCGCTTGAAACGGCCGATGTCGCTCTGATGAGCGACGACCTCTCGAAGCTCCCGTACCTGTACGAACTGGCCAACGACGCCAACGGCGTCATCCGACAGAACGTCTGGGCCAGCCTGGCGGTCAAGGCCGGCCTCGCGCTCGCCGTGCCGTTCAGTCTGGTCCCCATCTGGCTCGCCGTCCTCGCGGGCGACGCGGGCATGACGACGGCCGTGACCGGCAACGCGATGCGGCTCTCACGGATTCGCCCGGCTACGGACGGCGAGTGAACCGGCGGTTCGGCGTACTCCCAGTGTAGTATTAAGTGGCGGCCGCGAGTAGCGTGGACTGACATGGAGCTTACATGGTACGGCCATTCGACGTGGCACGTGACAGTCGACGACACCGAGTTGCTCATCGATCCGTTCTTCGACAACCCCAAGACGGACACGGACCCCGAGGAACTGGACCCCGACTACGTGCTGTTGACCCACGGCCACGCGGACCACATCGGCGACGTTGACCGCTACGAGGGCTGTGGGCTCGTGGCGACGCCGGAAGTCGTCGAGTACTGCGAGGACAACTTCGGCGACTTCGACGCCGTCGGCGGCATGGGGATGAACCTCGGCGGCACCGTCGAAATCGGCGACGCCTTCGTCACGATGCACCGGGCCGACCACACCAACGGGATGGACACCAGTTACGGCACCAGCGGAGGCATGCCCGGCGGGTTCATCATCTCGGATACGAAGCCGACGCAGGTCAGCGACGCGGAGTCGACGACGTTCTACCACGCCGGCGACACCGGCCTCATGACGGAGATGCGCGACGTCATCGGGCCGTTCCTCGAACCCGACGCCGCGGCCGTCCCGGTCGGCGACCACTTCACGATGGGGCCGATGCAGGCCGCCGTCGCCGTCGACTGGCTGGACGTCGACCACGCGTTCCCGATGCACTACGACACGTTCCCGCCCATCGAAATCGACACGCGGGACTTCGTGAACGAGGTCGCGGGCACCGGCAGCGACGCCGAGGTTCACGTCCTCGACGGCGACGAGACGTTCGAACTCTAGTCGGGCCGTTCCACGTCGGTCACGGTGAACCGCGCGCCGCCCGCCTCGCTTTCGCCCACCGACAGCGACCACCCGTGTTCTTTCGCGATTCGGCTGGCGATGTAGAGCCCGAGCCCGTTGTTGTCCGTCTCCGACGCGTAGCCGGCCTCGAACACCCGGTCCGGCGGCGAGACGTCGACGCCGGGGCCGTCGTCCGCGACGAAAAAGCCAGTCGAGGTGGCTCCAACGCGAATCGCGACGTCGGGGCCGCCGTGTTCGACGGCGTTCGAGAGCAGGATTTCCAGGAACAGCCGCATCGACTCCGGGTCGGCGAGCAGTCGCCTGTCGGACGTGACTTCGAGCGACCCCGTCGAGAGCGACAGCGAACTCCACACATCCCAGACCACCGACGAGAGCCGCAGCGGTTCGGGGTCGAACTCCGGCGAGTTGTTCGAGGCCAGCGAGACGACCTTGTCGACGATGGCGGCGAGTCGGTCCAGCGAGTCCGCGACGGCCGCCGCGTGCTCGTCGTCGGCCTCCATCTGCGAGAGGTGGCCGGTCGATACCTGGAGTTCGTTCCGGAGTTCGTGTGCGGCAAGCAGCGCCACCTTCCGGAGGCGCTCGTTTTGCTGTCTGAGGAGCCGCTCGCGCTCCTGCTGGTCGGTGATGTCCCGTGTGATCCCGATGAGGCCGGCCAGTTCGCCCCGCTCGTCGTACCAGGGGACCTTCGACGTTTCGAGGTGTCGCTCCAGCGACGGGGCGAACTCGTGGACGTCCAGGACGGCGGTCGCGTCGTCGATGACCTGCAGGTCGTCGCCCCGCGCCGCCTCCAGATACGCCGTCCCGGCCGGTAACCCGTCCTCGTCACGGCGGCCGAGCAGTTCCGGGGGCGCGTACGACGCGTCGTTGAGCAACACGTAGTGCCTGTCAGTGTCTTTCACGAACAGGTGTTCGGAGTTCCGTTCGAACATCGTGGCGAGAATCGTCTCCGGCCGCGAGACTGGACGGGCGGCCAGCGTCTCGCCCGCCTCGAGTGCCTCGCCGACCGCGGCAGCCAGCGACGGCGACCCGAGGTCGCCGTCGCCGACCGTGCGGATGTGGTCCCCCCGGTCTGCCTCGCTGCCGTACATCACCACGGGGAGGTCCGGGTAGAGGCCCGTGGCCGCCTCGGCCAGATGGCCGCCCGCCATCCCCGCACACGACACCGGGACGACGAGGCAGTCGGTCGGCGTCCGCAGCAGTGTCGTGTCGACGCGCTGGGGTTCGGTCGTCCGAACCCTCGCCTCGATTGCCGCCCGGTCGAGGGCCGCCTGCAACCGCTCTCCGGCGGCAGACTCGTCAGCGACGAGGAGAACAGTCGGCGGGGACATCAACACGCCCACGGTTCACACCGTGGTTGTAAATAGCTTTAGCAGTCATGAAAAATAGTGCGGTGGCGACGGCGACGCGAACCCGCACCGACGCGCCAGCGGGCCCGTGGGTCACTGCTGCCGCGAGTCACAACACCCGAGTATCCGGACGCCGTACTGCCGGGTGTGTCCGAAACGTACGTGTGCGCCCGGTGTCAGGCCGCCGTCGAGCGGGACTTCGAGGTGCGGTCGATAATCAAGACCTGTGACGACTGCGGTGAGAACGGTCGCTTCCTCCACAGGTCGCTGGTCGAATCGCTCGCCGAAATCGCGGCGGAGAACCAGCCGGACGGCTGGGAGCAGATGACACTGGACGAGCGGTTCGAGGCGGCGCTGAAAGAAGGGCTCATCACGGTCACCCGGACGTAACTCCGTGGCACGTCCGGCGGGACCGCTCCCTCAGTCCCACTTCGCGCCGGGGTTCGTCACCGCACCGTTGGCGGCGGAGCCGAAGTCGCTGTGGTACTTCGCCAGCACGCCGCTGTCGTAGGTCGGTTCGGGGTCGTAGTCTTCGAGGCGCTGTGCCATCTCCTCGTCGGTGAGGTCGACCGACAGCTCGTGGTCGTCGATGTCGATGGTGACGGTGTCGCCGTCCTCCAGGGCGGCGATGGGGCCGCCGACGAACGCCTCGGGCGCGACGTGGCCGATGGAGAACCCGCGGGTCGCGCCGGAGAAGCGACCGTCGGTAAACAGCGCCACGTCCTCGGCGTGACCCTGGCCGGCGACGGCCGAAGTCACACCGAGCATCTCGCGCATGCCGGGACCGCCCTGGGGGCCCTCGTTGCGGATGCAGATTACGTCGCCGGACTCGACGTGGCCCTCCTGGACGTACTCCATGGCCCCCTCCTCCTGCTCGAACACGCGGACCGGCCCCTCGTGGTGGAGGTGGTCCTCGCCGGTAATCTTGATGACCGCGCCGTCGGGCGCGAGGTTGCCCGAGAGGATGCGGATGGCACCGCGCTCGTGGATGGGGTCCTCGACGGTGTGGAGGTAGTCCACGTCGAGGTCCTCGATGGCGGGCGGGTCGATGCGGTCGAGTTCTTCCGCGATTGTGTTGCCGGTGACGGTGAGTTCGTCGCCGTGGAGCAGGCCGGCGTCGTGCAGCGCCTTCAGCACGACCGGGACGCCGCCGACCTCGTGGAGGTCGTTCATCACCTTCTCGCCGCCGGGCTGGAGGTCCGCTATCTTGGGCGTCCGGGCGCTGATGTCGTTGAACGTCTCGATGTCGAGGTCGATGCCGGCCTCCGCCGCGAGCGCGAGCAGGTGGAGGACGGCGTTGGTCGACCCGCCGACCGCGACCTGCAGGGCGATGGCGTTCTCGAAGGACTTGCGGGTGAGGAAATCCGAGGGGCGGCGGCGCTCCTGGACCACCTCGACGGCGAGTTCGCCGGCCCGGCGGGCTTCCTCGTAGCGGGACTCGTGTTCGGCTGGCGGGGAGGCCGACCCCAGGGGCGCGAAGCCGAGCGCCTCGGAGATGGAGGCCATCGTGTTGGCGGTGAACATCCCGCCACAGGAGCCGGCGCCGGGGCAGGCGTGCCGTTCCATCTCGTTGAGTTCGCCCTCCGTCATCTCGCCGTCGGCGACCGCGCCGACGCCCTCGAAGACGTTCTGGATGGTGACCTCGCGGCCGTCGTGCTGACCGGGCATGATGGAGCCGCCGTAGAGGAAGACGCTGGGCAGGTCCGTCCGGATGGCGGCCATCATCATGCCGGGCATGTTCTTGTCGCAGCCGCCGATGGTGACGATGCCGTCCATGCGCTCGCCGAAGGTGACCAGCTCCACCGAGTCGGCGATTATCTCGCGGGAGATGAGCGACGCCTTCATCCCCTCGGTCCCCATCGAGATGGCGTCCGAGATGGTGATGGTGCCGAACTCGATTGGCATCCCCTCGGTGTCGTCGACGCCGTCGTAGGCGGCGTCGGCCACGTCGTCCAGGTGGACGTTACACGGCGTGATGTCGGCGGCGGGGTTGGCGATGCCTATCATCGGCGAGGAGAGGTCCTCGTCGTCGTAGCCCATCGCGCGGAACATCGCGCGGTGGGGCGCCTTCTCGTAGCCCTCCGTCACCTCGGTACTCCGGAGGTCCGGGTCTTTCTCCGGACGCTCGCGGCGTTCCTGCTTGCTCATATTTGAGCGTCGCCGTGAGCAACCTTAAATAACTTGTACTCGCGCTACCGTCTCACACGGAGCACGGCGAAACCGACCGGTGACCGTAGCTTCTTTTCCGTCGGGGACTTCCGCCGCCGTATGCCGACGGTCACGACCGCCGCGCGACTCCACTTCGGGTTCCAGAACCTCTCGCTCGCCCACGAGCGCCTCTACGGCGGCGTCGGGCTCGCGCTCGACGAGCCGCGACTCGCGGTCCACGCCGAGCGCGCGGACGAGGTCCGGTGTGACGACGCGGCGACCGAACCGTACGTCCGGCGCGTCGTCGACGCGCTCGACGTGCCCGGCGCGGCCGTCGCCGTCGACGAGCGGTTCCCGCGCCACGTCGGCCTGGGGAGTGGCACCCAGCTCTCGCTGGCGACGCTCATCGCCGTCGTCCGGGCGTACGACCGGACCGCCGACGCCCGGACCTACGCGCCGCGGCTGGGCCGGGGCGGCCGGAGCGGAATCGGCGTCGCGGCGTTCGAATCGGGCGGGTTCGTCGTCGACGGCGGCCACCCGACCGAGCGGTTCACCGCGGAGCCGCCGGCCGAGGGCGACTGGGACGTGCCACCGGTGCTCGCACACCACGACGTGCCCGCCGACTGGCGGTTCGTCGTCGTCGTCCCGGACACCGACCCCGGCCAGAGCGGGGCCGAGGAGGACCGGAGTATGCGCCAGGCCGTCGAACGGGCTGACCCCGGCATCGCCGACGAGATATCGACGTTGCTGACCCGCCGGCTCCTCCCCGCGATTGCGACCAGGGACCACGGCGACTTCGGCCAGGCCGCGGCGCGACTCGGCCGGCTCAACGGCGCGTGGTACGCCGACGAACAGGGCGGCGTCTACCGCCCGCCGGCCGGCACGCTCGTCGACTCGCTGTCGAGCGTCCCGGTCGTCTCCGGGGCCGGCCAGAGCTCGTGGGGCCCGACCGTCTGGGGGCTGACGACGGCGGCCCACGAGTCCGAGGCCCGGGAAGCCGGCGTACTGGCTCTCGACGAGGCCGGCGTCGAGGGCACGGTCCGCGTCGTCGCCCCCCGGAACACCGGTGCCTCGCTGACCGAGTAGGGTGCCGCCGCGCAAGCTCGGGTGAGACGCGAACCGCCGGAACGAAGCACGACTCTTGCAGCCGCCAGTGCGGTTATCCGTCTCGACGGCAAACTCCCGTCGATGACTGCACTGTTCTCACCGCTGGAACTCCGTGAGACGACTGTCCCGAACCGTGTCATGGTCTCCCCGATGTGCCAGTACTCCTGTGAGGCCCGCGACGGCCTCGCCACCGACTGGCACCGCACCCACCTCGGCTCCCGCGCCGTCGGCGGCGCGGGCCTGGTCATGACCGAGGCGACCGCTGTCGAGGCCCGCGGCCGCATCTCCCCGGAGGACCTCGGAATCTGGAGCGACGAGCACGCGGCGGCGCTGGAGCCGATTACGGACTTCGTCAGCGGGCAGGGCAGCGTGCCGGGCATCCAGTTGGCCCACGCCGGCCGGAAGGCCGCCACCTCTCGCCCCTGGGAGGGCCACGACCCGCTCCAGCCCGACGAGGGCGGCTGGGAGGTCGTCGGGCCCAGCGACGACCCCTGGCCCTACGAGGACGGCGAGGCCCCGCCGACGACGGCGCTCGACCGGGACGGTATCGAGTCCGTCGTCGACTCGTTCCGCGCGGCCGCCGAGCGCGCGCTCGACGCCGGCTTCGAGGTCGCCGAGGTCCACGCCGCCCACGGCTACCTCCTCCACGAGTTCCTCTCGCCGGTGACGAACGGCCGCGAGGACGACTACGGCGGCGACTTCGAGGGCCGCACGCGGCTGACGCGCGAGGTCACCGCCGCCGTCCGGGAGGTCTGGCCCGACGACAAGCCGGTGTTCGTCCGGATTTCGGCGACCGACTGGCTCCCCGAGCGCGACTCCTGGACCGTCGACGATTCCGTACGGCTGGCCGACCAGCTCGCCGACGTGGGCGCGGACCTCATCGACGTGAGCGGCGGCGGCATCCACCCCGAGTCCCGCCCCGACTACGCCGGTCCGAACTACCAGCTCCGGTACGCCGAGCGCATCCGCGAGGAAACGGAGTCGGACATCGCCGTCGGGGCCGTCGGCGGCATCACGACGCCCGAACAGGCCGAGGCCGTCGTCGCCAACGACCGGGCGGACGTGGCAATCGTCGGCCGCGAGCACCTCCGGGACCCGTACTTCACGCTGACTGCCGCGAAAGAACTGGACGCGACCGACGAAACCGAGGGGCCGCCGCAGTACCGCCGCGCCTGGGGCTTCTGAGCGGTCAGACCTTGTCGAGGTCGAGGTCGACGGCGTACCAGTCGAGCGCGAGCAAAAAGGCCGCGCCGACGGCGGCGGCGGCGACGAACGCGACGAGGACGTCCGTCGAGAAGCCGACCGAACCCCGGACCTCAACGACGGGAGCGCGCAGCGCGCCGACGACGAGCGCGACGAGGAAGGCCAGCGTCGCCCGGCGGTTGTAGTCCAGCGCGCGGCGGACGACGCGGGCGATGGTGAACAGGCCGACCAGCCCGCCGAGGATGAACGTCACGACCGGCACGGCGGTCGTGGTCACGTCCTCGACCGTGCCGCCCGTCGCAAGGGCGATGAGCGCGTCGACGAACGCGCTGAGCGCCGTCGACATCCGGGTGTACTGACCGAGGATGATGAGCAACAGCGACCCGGAGATGCCGGGCAGAATCATCGCGCTGACCCCTATCATGCCGGCGACGAAGACCAGCGCGAGGCCGCCACCGTCAGCGGCGGACGTCGACACGCCGGAGACGTAGAACGCGAGGACGAAGCCGACGACGCCGGCCCCTAGCTGGAACGGCGAGTCGACGGTGAGGCTGCGCAGCAAGACGACCGCCGAGGCGGCGATGAGCCCGAAGAAGAACCCGAAGAGCAGCGCCGGCGTCTCCTGGCTGGCGACGTGGACGATTCGCGTCACGATGACGACGGCAGTCCCGACGCCGGCGACCAGCGCGACGAGGAACCAGACGTCGAGTTCGAGCAGTTCCGCGAACGCGCCGCGGGGGTCAATCCCACCGTCTAGCGGCGTGAGCGCGCGGAGAAATCGGAGTATCCGGCCCGGGGTGACGGCGGTAATCGCGGCGATGAGCCGCTCGTAGACGCCGGCGATGAGAGCTATGGTCCCCCCGGAGACGCCGGGGACGCCGTCCGCACTACCCATACAGAGGCCGATGACAAACGTTCGAAGCCACGCACGAAGCGGCGGCACCGAGCCCCGAATCGTCGGCAGGTCGCTCGGGTCTCGGTCGGGAGGGGTGGTCATCACTGAACGATTCCAGCATCACGCTCAAATCCCTTGTGGAGTCCGGTCACGAAACCCGGCAAAAGGAGTACGTGGCGGCGCTAGGACCGGTGCTCTAGCGTGAGCACGCCGTTCCTGAGTGTCTGGACCGCGCCGGCGGCCGGCAGGTCGATGTCGAACTCCGTCTGGAGGTGTGGCGCGTCGACGGCGACGACGGCCTCCGTGCCGATGACGTCGACTGTCACGTAGTCGTCGCTGACCTGGAGCGAGTCGAGGTCGACGGCGACAGTCCAGCCGTCGTCGTGGTCGGTGTGCGAAACGTGTAGCGGCGACCGGTCAGTTTGTGCGTCCATCCGTCAATCATGGGTACGTGTTACACACATAAAGCTCCCCGTTCGGCGTGTGCCAACTGCCGGGTTTCCGGCGCGGGCACACAGCCGGGACCGGGTCCGTTTGGTCGGGTGTTGTCGCCCCCCGCCTACGGCACGCCGCCGCGGTCACTGCGTCCCGACGTCGACCGTGATGTCGTCGACGTAGTGGGTCGCGTCCCCCTCCCAGATGACGCTCGTCCCGAGCGCGACGTACAGGGTCTCCATCGACAGTTCGGGCGTCGTCCATTCGAAGGTGTACTCCCGCCAGCCGTCGGCGAGCCACAGCGGCTCCCGGAGCCCGCCGTACGGTGTCTGCCCGAGGTCGGTGGTGTTCACGCCGGGATGCGGGAAGTCCGTCTCGACCGCCGGCGGTTCCGGCCCGAGGCGCATCACCGCGTCCCGGAGCGTGTTGAACGATTCCGACTCGCTCCAGAACTGGGCGCTGACGGTTATCTGGTACGCCTGGCCGGGCTCGACGGCGACGGGATGGACGCCCCAGGTCACCCCGTCGTCGTAATCGCCCTCGTTCCAGATGCGCAGCGAGCGGTCGCCCGAGGCCGCCTCGGCGTCCGAGACGCCGAACTCCCACTCGAACTCCGAGAGTTCGACCTCCGGCCCGATGGCCGCGCCGCTCTCCCAGTCGCCGAGGCCGTCCTCGAACCCCTCCTCGAACGCCGGCCCCGTGGAACTGCCCGTACAGCCGGCGACAGCCGCAACACCGGTCACTGCGCCCGCCCGAAGCATCTCACGACGGAACATCGTCTTGACTGTCATGTCGGCCCGTGATAACTGGCGGGGGTGACGACCCCGAGAGACAGTCACGCTACGTCCGTGGTCCGAGATACCCCCACGCCTGCAGTCTGTCCCCGTCGCCGTCGACCCACCGCTCGCCGATGTCGTCGCGGTAGTAGAGGTTCGGGATGACGACGTCGTCGACGCGCTCGTAGGCCTGCGCTCGCGCCGCCTGCATCGTCTCGCCCTTGCCCGTGACGACCAGCGGCATCCCGCTCTCGCCGGCGACACGCCACTGGCCGTCCACCCGCTTCGCGTCCTCGATGTGAATGCCCGCACGGTCGTCCGACTGGAACACGACCGCGGCGTTGCGGGAGTTCTCGTCGTAGGTCGCCTCGTCGTCGAACGGGAACGGTGGCAGGACGACCCGAACGCCGACTTGGTACCCGCGGTGGACCTCCAGACCCGGGTCGCGCCCGTTCGCCAGGTCGAGGAAGAACTGGCCCGTCTCCGACTCGAACGACTCCTCCTGCAGCGTTATGGTCGGATAGCCGAACCGGGGCGTGAACTCCAGCGGGTAGATGCCGCCCTCGTTGACGATGCAGTTGACGTCGATGCTGCCGACGTACCCCTCGTCGGCGAGCCACCCCTCCAGTTTGCCGAGCGTCTCCGCGAACAGTTCGTTGCGCCCCGCCCAGAACATCGAGGTCCCCATCTCGCCGGTCGAGGGGCCGATGTTGCCCGGGAACAGCTTCTTGTGCTCGAAATTGAAGTTGATGGGCTCGACGAACGACTCGCCGTTGAAGAAGCCACAGACGGCGATTTCGACGCCCTCGACCTTCCGCTGGAGCTGGAACCCCTTCATCCGGTGGCCCCACGCCTTCTTGTACGCCCGGAGCACGTCGACGACGTCGCTGCCGTCGTCCTCGTTGCCGACGTAGAGGAGCCGCTTGACGTTCTGTACCTCGCCGAGCGGTTTGATGACGTACGGTGCAGGGTGCTCCTGGACGTGCCGGATGCCGGCGTCGAAGTCCTCGAAGACGTGGTGCTCGATGGTGTTGACGCCGTGTTCTTCGAGGACGTCCATCGCGTAGCCGCGGTCTTCTTCGAGCCGGTCTGTGTTCGGGGTCCCGCCGACGACGGCGTGGCCCTCGGCCCGGAGTTCCCGCGCGATTTCGCCGGTGCCGACGTCTGAGCCGACCCAGATGTCGTCGAAGACGACGACGTCGGCCCACCCGACCTCGGCACGCCAGTCGTCGGTCTTCGGGACGAACCCGTCGGCGATTTCCCTGTCGCTGTCGGCCTCGATGTAGTACTTCACGTCGTGGCCCTCTCCGGCGACCTGCCAGGCGATGTCGCCGATGAGCGCCGCGTCCAGCGAACAGAAGAGGAAGTTTGCCATGCCCGGTCTGGGAGCGGGGACGGGGTAAGCGTTGCCCGTCCCGGCCGCCGCGGGTCGGGGTCACGTGGTGACCGCCCCGGCGTAGTCGGCCGATCCCCGTCGGCGGTCTAAATACCCCGCTCCCGTAAGCCGAACCGTTTTAGTCCCCATCTGTAAACTTCCACGTATGACACGCGACGAACTCGCATCCGCGAGCGAACTGCTCGAATCGGCCTCCGAAGACACCGACAGCGGCGACGCGAGCGAGCGCCTCGCCGAACTCGCCGACCAGCTCGGTACCCTCGCGACCGACGAACGCGGCCCGGACCACGGTCGGCTCGCGCGCATCCAGTCGGCGCTCAACGACCTCGGCAGCGGCGACGCAGAAGATGTCGCCGACACCATCGACGCCGCCGACGACCACATCAACGAGTACCGGTCCGACCTCGAAGGGGTCTGAGGCCGTCCGGCCACACGTAGCGTTCTCCGACGAACCAGCCCGGGAGCGGCGGCTACGACTCGGTCGGCGTCGCCGCTCGCATCTGTCGGAGTAAATTACATCTTAATTAATGTTTGTGGGTAACCAAAAGCTTTTGACAATTCCGACAGTTTCAGTCAGACGTATATCAGGTTTGGGAGACAGGGTGGTGGTTCCCTCCCGACGTGGTGATATCAATGAGCAAATCAACGAAGGGCCGAACGGCCCCCAAATCGATGCGTCACAAACAGATACTCGACGTAGCAGCCGAGAACCCCGAGGCGTCTATCGCGGAGCTGGCGGCCGAAGTACCGAGCGCGACAGCGGACCTCGTCGAGCGGGTCCTCGAAGAACACGGCGACCCGGCCGAGAGCGACGGGACCGACGCACCCGAGGAGTCCCCGAACGAATCGTCGACGGCGTCACAGTCGTATCCCGCCCCCGATACCCTCACCTCGACGGAGCGGGAGACGCTCCGGGCGATTCAGCGCCATCCCACCGCGTCCCAGCGGGACCTCGCGGAGAAACTCGGCGTGACCGCCTCGACAGTGAGTAACCGCGTCAACGGAATCGACGGGTTCGACTGGGCGAACCGCGCGGAGTTCGCCGACGGCGTGTTCGACGGCGACGCACCGGAGCCGACGGCGACCCCGGACGACACCGGAGCGGCACCCGACGCCGAACCGACCGAGGACGACGCGGTGGCCGACGAAGCCGACACGGTGGCTGACGAAACCGACGACAGGGAGTCCGACGCCGCGCCCGACCGTTCGCCCGCCGAACCCGCGCCGGCGGCCGGCGAAGTGAACACCACGCTGACGACGTTCCAGTCGACGGTCGAGGAGCTGTCCGACAAACTGGCCGACCTCGAAGGGCAGGTCGAGACCGTCACGGACGGCGGCGACTCGCCACGGCCGTTTCGGGACCCCGAACTCGTCCACAAGGTCGTCCACGCGTGTATGGACTCGGAGAACATCTCCGACGAAGAGGAGCTCAGAATCCTGGACTCGCTGCTTTAGTTGTACTCGCGCCAGCGATACCCGCAGTCCTGGCACTTGAAGAACCGCGTCGGCGGCTCGTCGGCCGACCCGGTCTGTTTGATGGTGTACCACGCTTTCCCGTGCCCACACTCCTCGCAGGTCACGTCGTCGGCTGTCGGTTTCCCCTCGAAGTTCGCGCCTTCCTCGGTCTCTATCAGTTCGTCGCCGCTCTGTTCGTCCGTGCTGACGAACTCGGCCGCGCGGTCCTCGTCTTTCGTGACTCGGGTGCCACAGGACTGACAGACCATCTCGTCGCCGTCAGCGTGCATCATCGAGCCGCAATCGTCGCAAAACTGCATACGCGGCGTTGGGACACCGAGGCAAAAAGCCGTTACTGCTCGCCCTCGATGTCGTGGTTCTCTGCGACGACCGGACAGTCCAGCAGCCGGACCGTCTCCATGTCCAGAAACTCCATGAGTTCGGTCCCCTCGTTCGTGCAGTGGGCGTTCGGCGGCTCGGAGAAGTGCTCGCACTGCTCGCAGTAGCGGTGTTTCGACACCTCCGCGTAGCGGCCCTCCGGCGCGGTCCCGCCGTCGTCGCCCTCGGCTATCTCCGCCCACACCTTGTCGGCGTCGATGTGGTCGATGTCGACCCGCTCGAACGCGCTCTCGCCGCTTCCGAAGGGGTCCTCGCCGCGGTCGTCCATCCCCGAGAAGGGGTCGTCCGTCTCGGCCGGCGACTCCGTGACGGACCGGTCCGCGTCCGCCGACGAATCCGACTCCGCCGCCGACCGGAACTCTTCGGTGTCGACCGCCGAGAGGAGGTTGTCGTCGGCTCCGGGGACGTCCGCCTCCGGCATCTCGGGCGTCCCGGACGCGTCCGCGCCGGCCGACGAGTCCGGCTCTGTTTCCGCGGAGTCCGCGTCCCCGGGGCCGCCGAGGCGCTCGAACGGGTCGCCCTCGCGGTCCCCGTCGGGGTCGAGTTCCTCGAACGGGTCCCGCTCGTCGTCACTCATCGGTCTCACCCGGTTCGAGCTGTGCCGCGGCCACCAGCCGCGCCTTCGAGCGGATGATGCCGCCCTCGGGCCGCACGTCCGACACCGTCGCGTTGCAGTGTGGGCACTGGGGTTCGGTCAACAGCCCGATGTCGACCTGTTCGTCGCAGTTCGAACACCGGGCCGTCGAGATGTTCTCCTGTGCCGCGGCGCGTTTCAGCCGGTCGACCGCCTTCCGGTCCTGGTCCCGGCCGCTCCGGTCCTCGCGGAGGTCGCTGACGACCCAGGCGACGCGGGTGAGTTTGTCCTCGACGTCGTCCAACCGGTCGTCGATGTCGTCGAGTCGCTCGTCGTGTGTCTCGGTGGACTCGGCCACGTCCGCCCGCAGCGCGGCGATGTCAGACTCCAGCCCCCCGAGGTCGTCCGCGAGCGCCTCGATACGGTCGAACTCCGCGTGGTCGTGGTCCGCCGGTGCTTTCGCGTCGGCCTCCCGTTTGACCTGGACGACGCGCTCGCGGACGTCCTCGATTTTCGTCTGGAAGTCCGCTTCGAGCGTCTCGACCCGCTCGGCGAGTCGGCGCTCCACCGTGTCGGCGATGTCGGGGACGCGGTCGCTGACGGCGCTCTCGGCCGCCGCCTCGACCGACCCGTTGAGCTTCTCGTCGACGGTCGCGGCGACGACGGCGTCCAGTTCGTCCGCCGACGACTGGCCGAGGTCCCCAACCTCGGCGTCCGAATCGGCCGCCGCCATGTACGCGGCCAGCAGTTGCTCCATGACAGCCTCGCGGGGCACGTCGAGCGTCTCGGCCCGTTCGGTCAGCCACTCGTCTAACTCCGTCGGTAGCTCGACGTGCACTCCCTCCTCATCGGTCGATTCGGAGGCCATTACGACACCTTTGACGAACGACACTGATAAGGGTTTACCGCCGATTTCAGAAACCGAGAGCGGGAGCCCTCAGCCGGTCCCGGCGTCGTCTTCTTGTTACTGTCTGTCGTGATGGCGAGTATCACTACCGAATCTTGCGCACGTCGCTGATGTCGAAGCCCGCCTCGCCCAGTTCCGTCTCGAACTGGACGATGTCCTCGTCCTCTATCTGGGAGAGGACGCCCCGGAACTGCTGGACGACGAGGGTCCGTGCCCGGGTGGAGCCGCCGGACTCCCAGGCGAACTCCATCGTGCCGTGGGACGCGTCGACGAGCTGCCCGTGTCGCACCGCCGACAGCGTCTCGGGGTTGACGTGCAACAGGAGCAGGCCGCCCCACTGGTGGGCCGCCTTCTGGAGCCCCTGGACGAGCGAGCTGATGTCGGACCACTCGATTTCCTCCCCCATGGCGCTGACGAGGTCAGACAGCGAGTCGATGACGACGAGGTTCCCCGCCGCCACGTCGTTCAGGACCATCCCGAGCGTGCCCAGCAGGTCCTCCCGCTCGTGACGCGCCCGGAGGTCGGTAATCGACGCCGTCTCGCTGGCGTACCAGTCCCGGGGCACGGGGCTGATGTGGAAGTACCGCTCCGAGAGGTCGTGGAACTCGACCGCTCGGCTCCCCTTCTCGACCACCTCGTCGTCCATCGCCAGCCGCATCTCGCTGACCAGCTGCGACTCGCTCGCGGTAAAGGAGACGTAGTGGACTTCCTCCGGGGCGACGGCGTCGGCCGAGAGGTCGCCGTAGTAGAGGTCGTGTAGCTCCGAATCCACCTGTCCGAGCCCGTTGATGAGCGCGCTCGTGTGCATGAACTCCCGGGAGCCAGCCCCCGCCTCGCCCGAGAGCAGGACGACGCTCCCGGCGGGCGCGCCACCGTTGATGATGGAGTCGAGCTGGCGGACCCCGAACGGGATTCGCTCCATACGTCCACCTACCTACGCGGTCGCTTAAACGCTTGGCCTGCCGCTGGAGGCGGGGTGCCGGCGGCTTACCGCCAGACAGCGCGCCCGAGCCGCGTCTCGGAGAGGTCGAAGTCGAAGCGGTCGGTCCAGAGGAGGCCGGCCCCCAGCAGGGCGGCCAGGCCGACCGGCACCCAGTTCGCGTAGAAGAGGTTGATACCGCCCCACAGCAGGACGAAACTCACCAGGTCGTCGAGCATGAACGGACACGCTTCGAGGCGCTGTCGGAGCCCCGACCGGTCGAACCCGAGGTCGAACAGCAGGACGGCGACCGACCCCGACAGGAGCCAGCCGGCGTAGTTCTGCCACGGGACGCCGTAGAACTGCGGGGCCTCGTAGGCCCAGAAGCCGATGGCGACGGCCCCGGGGTCGAGCACGAGGTCGACGAGCATGACCGTCGAGAGCGTCGCCACCAGCCGCACCGCCGTCGACGCCGCCCGGTCGCCGAGCAACAGCAGGACGAGCAGGTAGGCGTTCAGGACCAGCGGGAAGAAGAAGACCGGGAGCCCGACCGGTACCTCGCCCAGCAGCATCGGGCCGAGGTCGACGCCGTAGGCGAACTCGCCGTAGGGCCAGCCGGTCCGGACGCCGACGAGTTCGATGCCGTAGGAGTACAGCGTCAGCGCGACCAGCGCCAGTCCGGCCCGACGGTCCACGAGCGGGAAGACGCCGGCCACGAGTGGCAGGCGCATCACGACCGTTCCGAAGAGGACGAAGTAGGGGTTGAACGCGAGCGGGTCCGGGAGGACTCCCTCGGCGCTGGCGAGCAGCGTCACTGCGCCCACGAGCGGAAAGACGACGGCGATGGTGAAGCGGTTCGCGGTGACGAACCGGTCGAACCGCGCGGTCGCGTCGGCCTTCGTCTCCGGTATCGTCCACCCCGCTATCGTCCGGTCGCCGCCGTCAGCCATACAGCATCACCCACAGGGCGATGAGCGTGAACACCGTGCCGACGACGGTGTTGATTGCGGGGTACCACCAGTAGGCCTCGTCGATGTCGACGCCGATGCCGAGAATCCCGAACACGAGGCCGGGGTAGACCAGCAGTAGCAGGCCGAACACCCAGTGGGTGTAGGTGAACACGAACGCGGCCGTGAGCCAGCACATCACGCAGTAGTAGTAGGTGTTTGACTCGCCCAGGAACGTCGCCGTCGTCCGGATGCCGGCCTCGCGGTCGGGCTCGATGTCCGGAATCGCCGAGAAGGTGTGCATTCCCATCGCCCAGAGCCACGCGCCGGCCACGGCCGTCGCCGGCGGGGCTACCCCTTCGATGGCGGCGTAGCCGACGACGCCCGGCAGGACGTACAGGCCGTTCGAGACGGAGTCCAGGAACGGCGTCGTCTTGAACCGCAGCGGCGGGGCCGAGTACTCGACCGACAGCGCCAGCCAGGCCAGCAGAGCGACGACGCCGAGCGAGGGGAGGCCGAGGACGAACGGCAACGCGAGCGCGCCGCTGGCGACCACGATGGCCGTGACGGCGCTGTCGCCGCGGTAGCTCACCTCGCGGCCCTCGTCTTTCTTCGGGTTGTGCTCGTCGACATCGGCGTCGAAGATGTCGTTGACGCCGTAGAGGAACACGTTCGCGGGCAGGGTGAAATACAGGAACAGGGCGACGGCCAGCGGCGAGAACAGCTCTGCTGGGCCGTCGGCCGCGTAGCTGACGCCGACGATGACCGGGCCGCCAAGATAGAGCCAGAACCGGGGCCGGGAGAGCCGCAGCAGGTAGCCCACGAGCGTCTCCTCGGGCGGAATGACGGCGGTGATGCGGTCGGTCGGGAGTTCTGGCATTACTCAGGCGGTGTCTTCGATGAGCGCCTTCGCGGTGTGTTCGCCGCTGATGAGACACATCGGCACGCCGATGCCGGGCGTGGTGAACGACCCCGTGAAGTAGAGGCCGTCGACGGCCGACGAGCGGTTGTTGGGCCGCAACAGGGCCGTCTGGCGGAGGGTGTGGGCCAGCCCCAGGGCGGTCCCCTCCGTGGCGTTGTACCGCTCGCCGAAGTCCGAGACGGCGAACTGCTTCTCGTAGACGATGCGGTCGCGCAGGTCGACGCCGGTGTTGTCGGCGATGTCGGCCAGCACCTTCTCGCGGTACTCCGCACGTATCTCGTCGCCGTCGTGCAGTCCCGGCGCGATGGGGACCAGCACGAACAGGTTCGAGTGGCCGTCCGGAGCGACGCTGTCGTCGGTCTTCGAGGGCACACAGAGGTAGTAGGCCGGGTCGTCGGGCCAGGACGGCTCCTCGAAGATGTCCGCGAAGTGCGGGTCCCAGTCCGTGGGGAGGACGAGCGTGTGGTGTTCCAGCGGCTCCACGTCGCCCTCGACGCCCATGTACATGAGGAAGGCCGACGGCGCGTAGGTCCGGTCGTCCCAGTACTCGTCGTCGTACTGGCGCTCGTGGTCGGGCAGGAGTTCGCGCTCGGCGTGGGCGTAGTCGGCGTTGACGACCACTTCGTCGGGGTGAGTCGTGTCTCCGTGGACCGTCTCGACCAGAAACCCCTGCTTGCGGCGGGCGATTTCGTCCACTTCGGCGTCGGTCCGGTAGGTGACGCCCAGTTCCTCGCCGAGTTCGACGAGGCCGTCGACGACCGCGCCGAGGCCGCCGTCGGGGTAGTAGACGCCGAGGTTGAAATCGACGTGGCTCATCATATTATAGAGCGCCGGCGTCGTCTTCGGCGAGCCGCCGAGGAACACGAGCGTGTACTGCATTATCTGCTGGAGCTTCGGGTGCTCGAAGTAGTCCTCGACGTGGCCCTGCATCGACCCGATGAGCTGGAGGCCGACCGGCGCGGCGGTCATCACGTCGAGGTCGACCCAGTCGCGCAACTCCGAGCGGTCCTCGTAGACGAACTTGTTCATCGCCGTCTCGTAGTGGTGCTCGCTCGTGGCGAGGTACTCCTCGAAGGCGTCGCCCGCGCCCGGCTCGTACTCCTCGAACTTCTCGCGCATCTCGTCGTTGTTACCGGTCACGTCGAGGCGGTCGCCGTCCTTGAAGAAGATGCGGTAGTGGGGGTCGAGTCGCTGGAGGTCGTAGTAGTCCCGTGGCTCCTTGCCGAAGTACGCGAAGAACCGCTCGAACACGTCGGGCATCAGGTACCACGACGGCCCCATGTCGAACCGGAACCCCTCGGCCTCGAGCCGGGAGGCGCGGCCGCCGAGTTGCTCGTTTTTCTCAAGCAGCGAGACGTCGGCCCCAGCGTCGGCGAGATAGCACGCCGCGGAGAGGCCGCCGATGCCGCCGCCGACGACAGCCACGCCTTCACCGGACAAGTCACTCATTGTGTGTACAGAGGGGCCGGAGCGTCAATAAATGGGCGGCCAAACCACATTGGTGTGGCACGAGTGGGCACACAGCAGGCGATTCGCGGTCGCCGTCTTTCGGGGCGGCGACGCCCGCTTTCCGGCCACGGTGGGGCGAAGTGGGAGACGTATATGGGGATGGGGGCCGGACGGGGACGTATGGAACCCGACCTCTCGGCACTGGACGCGTATCTCGACGACGCCGGCGTCGACGGCTACCTCCTCGACGCGGACTCGGAGGTGTCCGACCAGTACTACCTCTCCGGCTTCGACGCCCCAGACCCGTTCGTCACGCTGTACGACGGCGAGACGCACCTCCTGTTCCCGCGGAGCCTGGAGTTCGGCCGGGCCAAGCGCGAGTCCCGCGCCGACACCGTCGAGCGATACGTCGACTTCGACCACCAGGGGAAGGTCGAAGAGTACGGCCCCGAGGAAGCGGTTTCGCACGTCCTCGCCGACTTCCTCGGGGCCTACGGCGTCGAGAGCGTGGCCGTCCCCCCGCGGTTTCCGCTCCGGACCGCGGACGGCCTGCGCGCACGCGGCGTCGACGTGACCGCCGACACCGACGGGGTCGTCACGGAGATACGAGCGACGAAGACCGAGGCGGAAATCGACCACGTCCGGACGGCACAGCGGGCCAACGAGGCGTCGATGGCGGCCGCCGAATCGCTGCTCGAAGCGGCGACGATTGCCGACGACGACACGCTCGAACTCGACGGCGAGACGCTGACCAGCGAGCGCGTGAAAGAGGAAATCGAGGTGACGCTGCTCCGACACGGCTGTTCGCTGGACGAGACCATCGTCGCCTGCGGCGCGGACGCCGCGGACCCCCACGACCGCGGGAGCGGGCCGCTGGCCGCCCACGAGCCAATCATCGTCGACATCTTCCCCCAGGACAAGGCGACGAAGTACCACGCCGACATGACCCGGACGTTCCTGAAAGGCGAGCCCAGCGACGCGGTCCGCGAGTGGTACGACCTGACCGAGCGCGCGATGGACGCGGCGTTCGAGGCGCTGGAACCCGGCGCGACCGGCGCGGACGTCCACGACGCCGTCTGCGACGTGTACGAGGACGCCGGCGAGCCGACGCTGCGCGGCGACGAGCGGACGGAGACAGGCTTCATCCACAGCACGGGCCACGGCGTCGGGCTTGACGTCCACGAGCTTCCCCGGCTGTCGCCGACCGGCGGCGAGCTCGAACCGGGCCACGTCGTCACCATCGAACCCGGCCTCTACGACCCCGATGTCGGCGGCGTCCGCATCGAGGACATCGCCGTCGTCACCCCCGACGGCTACGAGAACCTGACCGACTACGAGATAGAACTGGTCGTCTGAGCCGGCGCGAGACGTCGTCTCGGGGTTGTTACCGCGTGACAGTATTTTCCGCCGCTGCATCATGAACATTTATTATGGATCGGTCGAAAGGTGGTGGTACCCAATGCTTGTATCCGACGTACGCCTCGCACGCCGCTCCGACACCGAACCGCCGACGAACCACAGACGCCGGCCGACACGACCCCCAGGATGACAACACGAATCACGACCCCCCGAAACGACGACTCGTACCCGACAACCACGCTGCCGTTCGACGCGAACGACCAGTCCAGCCGCGCGCCGAAGATGTTCTCGCCGACCAATCACGCCACGATGGGCCAGTTCGACACCGAGGCCACGGACCCGCGCTGAACTGGGACACAACGCATATCCCGGCGGCACGCCTCCGTGCCGACATGTCCGATTACACTACGGTGTCGATTCCGAAGGACCTCGCCGAACGTGTCGAAGAGACAATCGAAGGGACGAGCTTCTCCAGCACCTCGGACCTCGTCCGGTTCCTCCTCCGGAGCATCGTCGTCCAGCACCAGCGGGAGGGGGAGCTGACCGAGGCGGAGTTTCAGGACATCACCGACCAGCTGCGGGACCTCGGCTACCTGGAGTAACGCCTGCGCGAGCTACTGCGGATACTTCTCGGGCGGCTCGACGTCCAGCACCGTGACCTCCCGCTTCTGTCCGGCCCTGTCGAAGGCCCCGAAGGCGTCGACGTCCCACGGCGGGATGCCGACGAAGACGACCTCGTGGAGGTCGTCGGTCTTGCTGACGCCCATGTACCCGTCGGGGTGGGAGACGAACCGGCCCTGCGTCTGGCCGGCCGGCGTGCCCAGGTCCACGCCGAACACCGCCCGGACGGAGGCCCCGGCCGAGGGAAGATAGAAGTCGGTGAACACCGGCGTCTCGTCGGGCAGGTCCGCGTCCGGGAGCTCGCCGGCCGGCGTGACGGCCAGCGAAATCGTCACGTCGTCGGGTTCGGCCTCGCTGGCGAGCCGTAACAGCGTCTCGACAAGTCCGCGTGTGACGTAGACCACGCCATACCTTCGCACGGCCCGGGTAAAACGGCGTCGTTCCCGTCGGTTCAGCCGAGCACGAGCGACTTGAGGTTCTTGGCGTACAGCCCCGGCGTCCGGCCCCGCGACCCGCGGAGCGCGTACGCGATGGCCTCGGCCGCGTCCTCCATCACGCCCTCCCCGTGCCCGACCAGCACCCGCTCGGGGTCCAGGCGGCCGAGCTTCTTCGGCGGGAACAGGCGCAACATCGGGTGGACGCCGAGTCGCTCGTCGCCGGCGAGGAAGTAGTCGGCCGCCCCGACCGCCTCGGGGACGACCAGCGTGTCGTCGTCGTCGCCGTACAGCGCGGCCTCCTGCCAGAACGGGTTCTGGATTAGCTTGTGGACGCCGTAGTCCGTCCCAGGCAACTGCCGATGGATGCGTTCGACCGGTGCGTCGATGTCGTCCTCGACGCCGGACATCCACTCGGGGACGTACACCGGCACGTCGTGGCGGTTCGCGACGGCGGCACTGTCCCGTTTGTGCCGGTCCAGCAGGACGACGACGCCTTCCACCTCGCCGAACTCCGCGAACAGGTCGTCGACGCCGTCGACGTCTATCGGGTCGACGACGAACGCGCCGGCGTCGGTCCCGAGGACGTGGCTCGCCCGGACCATCATCTCGTCGGGGTACGGGATGTAGCTCACACCCCGCTCCCAGCGGTTCGTCTCCAGCCACTCCGTCGCGTCGCCCTGGCCTTTCATTGGCATAGGCTCCCGTACGGGCCTGAACCGAATAAATGGTCGAGAACGGGAACTGCGCGTCGCGCGTCCGCTCGGGGCGGAGACGGCGTCCACAGCGGCTTTGTCGGTGGCGGCCGAAGCGCCGGTATGCTCTCCTCGCCCGCCTGGCTCACGCTGGAGGTGAAGTACCCGGACCGCGCGACGGCGTTCTACGAGGCCTTCCTGGAACTGGACGTGCGGTCCGAGACGCCCGAGGAAGCCGTGCTCGCGGCCGGCGACACGGAACTCAGGCTCCGCGCGCCGGGACCGGTCCCGCGGGGCGGGCTTCACACCCACTACGCGCTGACGGTTCCCGAGCGGCAGTACGACGGCTGGTACGACCGACTGGACGAGCGCTTCGACCTGGTCGAACACACCTTCGGCGACGCCCGGTCGCTGTACTTCTACGACCCGGCGGGCAACTGCGTCGAACTCGGCGAGCGGGCGGTCGACGGCGACGGCGTCAGCGGCCTGTTCGAACTCGTCCTCGAAGTCGAGGACCTGCCGTCGGCCGTCGAGTTCTACCGCACGCTGGGGTTCGAGGTGGTCGACGACGGCCGCGAGGAGGGCCGCGTGCGGCTGTCGACCGGCGAACTGGACCTGGAACTCTGGTCGCCGCGGCTTGGCATCGCCGACGCTCGCGGCGGCGTCCACGTCGACTTCGGCGTGGTCGCCGAAGACCCGAAATCGACGGCCCGGGACGTCGCCGACGACGCGCTCGCGGTCACGTCGGTCGAGGACGGCGTCCGAATCAGGGACCCGGACGGCCACTACCTGACGCTGGTGTCGGCCTGACGGCCGACTCGGGAGCGGATATAATGACACCCCCGATGCTAGTAGCCGTATAGACCCCTCATAGGCAGGTTCTTTTCGTGTCCGCGGTCACGGTCCACCCGAGGATGCCCCCCACCGACACCCGGGCCGGACGCGACGTCCCGCCGAAGGCGACGCTGTTCTGCCCGGACTGTGGCCATCGGAGCAGGTACGACGGCGACTGGGTCGTCGTCGAGCGCCGCAACGGGACGCACTACCGCTGTCCGGACTGCCACGAACAGATTACGACCCGAACGAGCCGCGCCGGCGGGCCGTCGTCCAGGCTGCTGGACAGCTACTGGCAGGCGTGGGACCACGGGATTCGCGCGTGGCACGGTCTCCTGCAGCGGCTCCTCTCCCCGTGAACGGCTCGCCGGCGCCGTCGGGCACGGACAAGCCCACTGGCCCCTCAGAAGCGTTCGACGACGACACCGCTCGGGGAGACACGCCTGCCGCGCCGCTCAGTCCAGCCGCTCGGAGTCGATGCTGACGCCCGGCGGCGTCACGACGAGAAAACCCCGGAAGTGCATCAGTTCGCCGCCGGCCTCGCGGACCGGCCTGGCGAACCCCGCGGCGAGTTCGTTCAGGTCGCCCTCGACGTCGAGGACCAGCACGGACCCGCTCTCGACTGTGTTCAGCCACTGTTCGGGCGGTTCCGACCCGTCGAGGACGCCCAGGACGACCCGGTTGCTGCCCGCGCCGTCGCGGCCATCGTCCATCTGGTCCTCGACGGCCTGCAGGTCCAGCCCCTCGAAATCGCTCATGCCCGACCACACGGACGGACGGAGCAAAAATCCTCCCCACCTGTCTGACGCGCGGCAGTCGCGATGGCTGCGATAGTGGGGTAGCGACCGTGTGCCGTGCCCACGCACCACCGTTTCATAGACAGCTATAAATAGTGGAAGCGACCAGATACAGGTGCTTATGTCCAACAACGAGGGCACGTCGGGATCTCCGGCGGATCGAGTTCTTCCAGGGCACACTGGATTCCACGTCTGAGATTACAGACGCACGGATTTTCGACACCACGCTGCGCGACGGTGAGCAGTCACCACGCACGTCGTTCAACTACGAGGACAAACGCGAGATAGCCGCGCTGCTCGACGAGATGGGCACCCACGTCATCGAGGCCGGGTTCCCCGTCAACTCCGACGCGGAGTTCGAGGCAGTGCGCGACATCGCCGAGTCCACGCGAGTGACGACCTGCGGGCTGGCGCGTGTGGTCGAGAAAGACATCGAGGCGGCCTTGGATTCGGGTGTGGACATGGTCCACACCTTCGTCTCGACGTCGGACGTACAGTTGCAGGATTCCATGCACGCGACCCGCCAGGAGGCGCTCGACACGGCCGTCGACTGTGTCGAGATGATAAAGGACGCGGGCGTCGAGTGCATGTTCTCGCCGATGGACGCCACGAGGACCGACGAGGACTTCCTCGTCGAGGTCATCGAGGCCACGTCCGCGGCGGGTGCGGACTGGATTAACATCCCGGACACGTGTGGGGTCGCCACGCCGCGGCGGTTCTACGACCTCATCGAAATCGTCGACGACTGCACCGACGCCTACATCGACGTGCACACGCACGACGACTTCGGGCTGGCGTCGGCAAACGCCATCTCCGGCTTCGAGGCCGGCGCCAGCCAGGCGCAGGTGTCGGTCAACGGCATCGGCGAGCGCGCCGGCAACGCGGCTTACGAAGAGGTCGTGATGGCACTGGAGTCGCTGTACGACGTCGACACCGGTATCGACACCACCCGCATCACGGAACTTTCCCGCATCGTCGAGGAGAAATCTGACATCGGGGTGCCGGCGAACAAGCCCGTCGTCGGGCGCAACGCCTTCTCCCACGAGAGCGGCATCCACGCCGCCGGTGTCATCGAGAACTCCGACACGTTCGAGCCGGGCGTCATGACCCCCGAGATGGTCGGGGCCACGCGCGAGCTCGTGCTCGGCAAACACACCGGGGCCCACTCGGTCCGTGAACGGCTCGTCGACGCCGGCTACGACCCGACCGAGGCGGAGGTCCGGGAAGTGACCCGCCGCGTCAAGGAGTACGGCGCGGAGGAGCAGGTCACCATGTCGGTGCTCGAACGGTTCGCCGAGGAAATCGGCGTGAGCGAGGAGAGCGAGGAGGTCCGGGCGTAGGCCCATGCCTTCGCTTCCGGCCGTCACCACGCGTGAGCAGCCACCGGTGAGCATCCGGCTTCGAGCTGCCGGTCGCCAACAACTATCACAGAACGTTTATTATTCGGGACGAACTGCTACCGGATGTGATGAGCGCGGCCGCTGGGCGTCAGGTTCGACCCCTCGCCAGCGCCGCGACCGCTATTCTCGGCGTGCGTATTGTAGGGGCCGTATAGCCCCTCACCCTACCTTCTCACGCCCGGTCGAATCGCTTCGCCACAACACCACACAGTCACCAGTCATGCACGCAGCACACACATCACCGCGGTATCGAGCCAGAGCGCGAACAGCCGGAGGGACGACGCGATGAGCGAACGCGCATCCGTCCCCAAGGAAGACGAATCGGCGGCAGAATCGGAACAGGAACCGGTCACGACGGGTGCGCAGTCGGTCATCCGCGCCCTGGAAAACGCCGGGACCGACTACGTCTTCGGCGTCCAGGGCGGCGCTATCATGCCGGTCTACGACGCGCTGTACGACTCCGACATCAACCACGTCACGATGGCCCACGAGCAGGGGGCCTCCCACGCCGCGGACGCGTACGGCATCGTCACCGGCGACCCCGGCGTCTGTTTCGCCACGTCTGGGCCCGGGGCGACGAACCTCGTGACCGGCATCGCCGACGCCAACATGGACTCGGACCCGGTCATCGCCCTGACCGGCCAGGTCCCGACGGAGTTCGTCGGCAACGACGCCTTCCAAGAGACCGACACGGTGGGCATCACCCAGCCTATCACGAAGGAGAGCTACTTCGCTTCCGACCCGGACACCGTCGGCGACGACGTCAGCGAGGCGTTCGCGCTCGCCGACGCCGGCCGGCAGGGGCCGACGCTCGTCGACCTGCCCAAGGACGTGACCCAGGGCGACACCGAGGTCGAACCCGGCACGCCACAGACGCCGGAGACCTACGACGTGCCCGAAGAGGCCGACGACGCGGATGTCCAGGAGGCCGCCGAGGCGCTTGCCGAAGCCGACCGGCCGGTCATCCTCTCGGGCGGCGGCGTCATCAAGGCCAACGCCTCGAACGCGCTCCGGGAGTTCGCCATGGAGTACGAGGTTCCGGTCATCACGACGATGCCCGGCATCGGCTCCTTCCCCGAGGACCACGAACTCTCGCTGGAGTGGGCCGGGATGCACGGCACCGGCTACGCCAACCTGGCGATTACCAACACCGACTGCATGCTGGCCATCGGGACGCGCTTCGACGACCGCCTGACCGGCGGCGTCGACTCCTTTGCCCCGGACGCGGAGGTCATCCACGTCGACATCGACCCCGCCGAAATCAGCAAGAACGTCTACGCCGACTACCCGCTGGTCGGGGACGCCCGCGAAGTGCTCCGCCAGCTGTTCGACGCGATGCCGCGCGCGCCCGACGCCGACGAGTGGCGCGAGCAGTGCCAGGAGTGGAAGTCGGAGTACCCGATGACCTACGACACGCCCGACGACGAGCCGCTCAAGCCCCAGTACGTCGTCGAGACGTTCTCCGACATGACGCCGGACGACACCATCGTCTGTACCGGCGTCGGCCAGCACCAGATGTGGGCCTCCCAGTTCTGGGAGTACACCGAGCCCCGGACGTGGGTGTCCTCGCACGGGCTGGGGACGATGGGCTACGGCGTGCCCGCCGCCATCGGCGCGAAACTGGCCGCCCCGGACCAGGAGGTCGTCTGCTTCGACGGCGACGGCTCGTTCCTGATGACCGTCCAGGGCCTCTCGGTCGCGGTGCGCGAGCAGCTCGATATCACCTACGTCGTCCTCAACAACGAGGCGGTCGGGATGGTTCGCCAGTGGCAGGACGGCTTCTACGAGGGCCGCCGGATGGCCTCGGAGTACCCGTGGATTCCGCAGTTCGACAAGCTCGCCGAGGCCTTCGGCGCGCGCGGGTTCACGCTCGAATCCCACGACAACGTCGAGGAAACGATACAGGAAGCACGCGAGTACGACGGGCCGAGCGTCATCGACGCTCACATCGACCCCGGGGAGAACGTCTTCCCGATGGTCCCGAGCGGCGGCGACAACGGCCTGTTCGCGCTCAACGAAGCCCAGCTGGACATGATATAACAATGACTGGAGGAATGCCAGGCCCCACGCCGGACGAACGGATGCGCCCGAAGGGCCGACGCAACACGCAGGGTATCCGCGTCGACCCCGAGGCCGAAGTGACCCACGAACCGCGACAGGCAGTGCTGTCGGCCCTGGTCAAACACCGACCGGGCGTCCTCTCGGAGGTGTCGGCGCTGTTCAGCCGCCGGCAGTTCAACATCGAAAGCCTCACTGTCGGGCCAACAGTCGACGAGGACACGGCCCGGATGACGATCCTCATCGAGGAGCCGGAACCGGGGATCGACCAGGCGAAAAAGCAACTGCGGAAGCTCGTGCCCGTCATCTCGGTCAGCGAACTCGAAGGCGGGGCTGTCCGCCGAGAGCTCGCGCTGGTGAAGGTCAGCGGCGAGAAGCCCGACGACGTCAACGCCGTCGCCGACATGTACAACGGGCAGGCCGTCGACGCGTCGACCGACTCCGTCACCGTCGAAATCACGGGCAGCAAGCAGAAGATAGACGCCGCCATCGAGGCGTTCAAGCAGTTCGACGTGCAGGAAATCGTGCGAACCGGGGCCGCCGCACTGGAACGCGGCCCGAACACACTAGAGAAAGATGTCTGACGAATTCACGACGACAGTCTACTACGACGACGACGCCGACGTATCGACACTCGACGACGAGACCGTAGCCGTACTCGGCTACGGGTCACAGGGCCACGCCCACGCGCTGAACCTCCACGAGTCAGGCGTGGACGTGGTCGTCGGCCTCCGGGAGGACTCGGCTTCCTGGGCCGACGCCGAGGACGCCGGCCTCCGTGTCGAGACCCCCGACGTGGCCGCCCGCGAGGCCGATCGCGTCGTCATGCTCGTCCCGGACACGGTCCAGCCGTTCGTGTACGAGGCCATCGAGGACGAACTCGACGCCGGCGACACGCTCCAGTTCGCCCACGGCTTCAACATCCACTACGGCCAGATAGAGCCGCCGGAAGACGTGGACGTGACGATGGTCGCGCCGAAGTCCCCCGGCCACCTCGTGCGCCGGACCTACGAGCGCGGCGAGGGGACGCCCGGCCTCATCGCGGTGTATCAGGACGCGACCGGCGACGCGAAGGAAGAGTCCCTGGCCTACGCGAAGGGCATCGGCTGCACCCGCGCCGGCGTCATCGAGACGACCTTTCAGGAGGAGGTCGAGACGGACCTCTTCGGCGAGCAGGCCGTCCTCTGTGGCGGCGTCACCGAGATGGTCAAGGTCGGCTTCGAGACGCTGGTCGACGCCGGCTACGCGCCGGAGATGGCCTACTTCGAGTGTCTGAACGAGCTCAAGCTCATCGTCGACCTGATGTACGAGGGCGGTCACATGGGGATGTGGAACTCCGTCTCCGACACCGCGGAGTACGGCGGCCTGACCCGCGGCGAGGAGGTCATCGACCGCGAGGGGATGGAGAGCATACTCGAAGAGGTCCAGAACGGCGAGTTCGCCCGCGAGTGGATCAACGAGAACCAGGCCAACCGGCCCGCCTACAAGCAGTACCGCGACGCCGAACAGCACCACCAGATAGAGGAAGTCGGCGGCCGCCTGCGCGAGCTGTTCGCGTGGGGCGAGGACGCCGACGCAGAGAAGACAGAAGCCCCAGCAGATGACTAACGAGAGTACGGACCCGACAGACGGCGAACAGAACGACTCGCGCGCGACGATGCGGAGCGTCGAGCACACGCACCCGGAGACGAACGCGACTTTCGGCGCGGTGTTCCGACGCGGCCCGGTCGTGGCCGCCGACGGCGGTGAGCGCGACGGAGCGGAGGAGACGATGGAAGACGTCGACCACGAGGCACCCGGCGAGGGCGTCACTCGCGCCTACGAGCGCGGGACCGAAGGACGGGACGAGACAGTATGAGTACCGATAGACATTCCTGCTCGCTACGCTGCGCGGGCTGTGACTATCGACCTCACGCTCACGTACGAGGTGCGTTCGCATGAGCCAGGGAACGCTGTACGACAAGGTCTGGGACCGGCACAAAGTCACGACCCTGCCGAACGGACAGGACCAGCTGTTCGTCGGCCTGCACCTCATCCACGAGGTCACCAGCCCGCAGGCCTTTGGCATGCTCAAAGAGCGCGGCCTCGAAGTCGCGCGCCCGGACCTGACCCACGCGACGGTCGACCACATCGTCCCGACCGCGAACCAGGACCGGCCCTACGCTGACGACGCGGCCGAGACGATGATGTCGGAACTGGAGGAGAACGTCCGCGACGCCGGCATCCAGTTCTCGGACCCGACGACGGGCGACCAGGGCATCGTCCACGTCATCGGCCCGGAACAGGGCATCACCCAGCCCGGCAAGACCATCGTCTGTGGCGACAGCCACACCTCGACCCACGGCGCCTTCGGCGCGCTCGCGTTCGGTATCGGGACCAGCCAGATTCGGGACGTGCTGGCTACCCAGACCATCGCGATGGAGAAACAGAAGGTCCGCAAAATCGAGGTCACCGGCGAGCTCGACGAGGGCGTCGAGGCCAAGGACATCATCCTCGAAATCATCCGCCGGCTCGGCACCGAGGGCGGCGTCGGCTACGTCTACGAGTACGCCGGCGAGACCATCGAGAACCTCGACATGGAGGGGCGGATGTCCATCTGTAACATGTCCATCGAGGGCGGCGCTCGCGCGGGCTACGTCAACCCCGACGAGACCACCTATGAGTGGCTGGAAGAGACCGATTACTTCCAGGAGCACCCCGAGAAGTTCGAGGAGCTCAAGCCCTACTGGGAGTCCATCCGCTCGGACGAGGACGCGGAGTACGACGACGTGGTCGAAATCGACGCCGGCGAACTGGACCCCGTCGTCACCTGGGGGACCACGCCCGGACAGGGCATCGGCATCGACGACCCCATCCCGGCCCCCGAGGACCTGGCCGACGACAAGCAAGACACCGCACGGCGCGCACAGAAGCACATGCGCGTCGAGCCCGGCCAGACCATGGAAGGCTACGACATCGACGTGGCCTTCCTGGGCTCGTGTACGAACGCCCGACTGCCCGACCTGCGACGGGCGGCCCGCATCGTCAAGGGGCGACAGGTCGTCGACGACGTGCGCGCGTTCGTTGTCCCCGGCAGCCAGCGCGTCCAGCGCGCCGCCGAGGAAGAGGGCCTGAAGGCCATCTTCGAGGAAGCCGGCTTCGAGTGGCGAAACGCCGGCTGTTCGATGTGTCTGGGTATGAACGAGGACCAGCTGGAGGGCGACGAGGCCTGTGCCTCCTCCTCGAACCGGAACTTCGTCGGCCGGCAGGGCAGCAAGGACGGGCGCACCGTCCTGATGAACCCCCGGATGGTCGCCGCGGCGGCCATCACTGGCGAGGTCGCTGACGTGCGCGACCTGAAGGAGGTGGCGCTGCAATGAGAAGCGAGACGCTCCGCGTCTCGGATATGCGAACGGGGGGCGCCCGTGAGCGAACCGTGCGACATCCTCAGCGCGAAGCGCTGGAGGTGGTCGCATGAGCGACGCGACCGAGGAGATTCCGGAGGTCGACTACGTCGAGGGGACCGGCATCCCCATCCGCGGGAACGACATCGACACGGACCAGATAATCCCTGCGCGGTTCATGAAGGTCGTCACCTTCGACGGCCTGGGCGAGTTCGCGTTCTTCGATGTCCGCTTCGACGACGACGACAATCAGAAGGACCACCCGATGAACGAGGAGCGGTTCCAGGACGCCAACGTCATGGTGGTCAACAACAACTTCGGCTGTGGCTCCTCGCGCGAGCACGCTCCGCAGGCGCTCATGCGCTGGGGCATCGACGCTATCATCGGCGAAGGCTTCGCCGAGATTTTCGCCGGGAACTGCCTGGCGCTCGGCATCCCGACCGTCACCGCCGACCACGAGACCATCAACGCGCTCCAGCAGTGGGTCGACGACAACCCCGACGGGGACATCGAAGTCGACGTGGCGGCCGAGACCGTCCGCTACGGCGGCAACGAGGTCTCCGTCAGCGTCGACGACGCCCAGCGGCAGGCCCTCGTCGAGGGCATCTGGGACACGACGGCGCTGATGAAGGCAAACCGCAACGCCATCGAGGAGACGGCGGCGCAGTTACCGTATCTCGACCAGACGCGGTCGGATATCGAAGCGGACGACTAGCTACGGAGAGTTTCAGTTCTCCGGTACGCGTCTGCTTCGCAGGCACGGACGAGTAGCCGCGATGGACCTCGTTTTCGAGCCGTGAGTGTCTCGCCAGCGAGCGCGGCGGCCGGCTGTGAGCTGGGCCGGCGAGATGCCAAGAGCAATGCGCGTGGGCGTCGCGTCGTCCTCTCATGGAAGAGATACGGGAAATCCACGTCGCGCCGCTCGGCCACGAGCGCGACCGTATCGCCGAGCCGATACGCAAGCACAACGCCGACGACGTGTACCTGCTCTCCGAGACGACGGAGGCGACGCGCCTGACGCCCTACCAGCAGGCGCTCGTCGAGGACCTCGACGCGGACGGCGTCAGGGTCGACCTGCGCCGGACGGACCTGCAGGACCTCTACGACGTGCTGGCGGTCGTCACGACGCTCACCGCCGACCACCCCGAGGACATCGTGCGGGTCAACGTCTCCAGCGGACCGAAGGTGGCCGCCATCGGAAGCGCCATCGCGTGCATGGCGACGGCGGCGACCGCTTACTACGTCCACCCGGAGCGCCACGTCCCGCCGGTGGCGGACGAACCGCTCACCCGCGGTATGGCCGAGGCGGAGGTCCTCCCGTCGTACCCCATCGAGGCCATCTCGCGGGACCAGGTGGCCGTGCTGGACTACCTGCAGCGGACCAACAGCGAGCGCTACACCGCGAAGAAGTCAGACCTCATCGAGTTCGCCGAGGACGCGGGGCTGGCCTTTATCGACGACGCGGACCCCGCAAACGACAAGGCGAAGTTCGCGCTGTTGAACGCGAACGTCGTCGACCCGCTGGTCGAGGACGGCTACATCACCGTCCGGGACGTCGGCCGGACGAAGCAGGTGAAACTGACTGAGACCGGCGAGAACGTCCTCCACGCCTTTCGCCACAAGCTCTGAGTGGCGGTCGGAGAGCAGAATCGGGCCCGCTTCTCGGTGGTCACTTCGCTCCCGATAGCGTGCACAGTCTCGATAGTATAGATTGTTTTGACAGTATCTACGGTATCAATAGTATCGTGATAGTAGCTACATATTGACCCCCGAAATACTCGGGTGCGCACGGTCCCCGGCGACGCGTCGCTGCCCTCCCCTGCTTCGGCCCTCCACCGAGTCGACGCCGTCGTCGCGGCCCGTGCCACCATGCTGTCATCCCTGACGCGACTCCGGGACGGCTGGCGGTCACCCGGGTCGAGGCGGTCCCCGCTGACGCCCGCTCCAGCGCGATGGCGAACCGAACCACTTTCACCGGCCGGTGACGTGCCTCTCGCTATGACACACGAGATAGCCGTCATCCCCGGCGACGGAATCGGACAGGAGGTTACCCCCGCCGCGGTCGAGGTACTGGAGGCGCTCGACGCGGTCGACTTCGACTTCGTCGAGGGCGAGGCCGGCGACGCCGTCAAGGCGGAGACGGGCGAGGCGCTCCCACAGGAGACGCGCGACCTGGCGGCCGACGCCGACGCGACGCTGTTCGGCGCGGCCGGCGAGACGGCGGCCGACGTGATTCTGCCGCTGCGACAGGTCGTCGGCTCGTTCGCCAACGTCCGCCCGGCCCGCTCGTACCCGGGGCTGGACGCCGTCCAGCCCGACACCGACATCGTGTTCATCCGGGAGAACACCGAGGGCGTCTACAAGGGCATCGAGAGCGAAATCGCCGACGGCGTCACCACCTGCACGCGGGTCATCACCGAGGACGCCTCCGAGAAAATCGCCGAGTACGGGTTCAGTTACGCGAAGCAGAACGGCTACGACGACGTGACCATCGCTCACAAGGCCAACGTCATGCGGACCACCGACGGTCTGTTCCTCGATGCGGCCTCGGCGGTCGGCGACGACCGCGGGGCGTCCTACGACACCGCGCTGATGGACGCGCTGGCGATGCATCTCGTGATGAACCCTCAGGACTACGGCGTCGTCATCTGTCCGAACCTCGCCGGCGACATGCTGTCGGACCTCGCGGCGGGCCTCGTCGGCGGCCTCGGTCTGCTGCCGTCGGCTAACGTCGGCGAAGACAACGCGCTGTTCGAACCGGTCCACGGCTCCGCGCCGGACATCGCCGGCGAGGGTGTCGCCAACCCCTCGGCGATGATTCTCTCCGCCGCGATGCTGCTCGACCACCTGGGCTACGACGAACAGGCCGACGCCGTCCGGTCGGCCGTCGAGGCCGTTCTCGATTCGGGGCCGCGGACGCCGGACCTGGGCGGCGACGCCTCCACCGAGGACGTGACCGCGACCGTCATTGACGAGCTGTAGACGCTTTTCTCCCGCCCCATTTGGTCAGAAACAAGCACGGCCCGATAGAAAGAGGTAAAACCGAAGCGAAACAATCACGGTCGAGAGAATGCTCCCGGCCGAGCGAAAGCGCACTATCGTCCAGTTGGTGACAGAGCGAGACGGCTGTTCAGTGTCTGAGCTGGCCGCGGAACTGGAGTTCTCGAAGGCGACCATCCGTCGGGACCTCCGGGACCTGGAGTCGGAAGGCCGGATAGAGCGGTCACACGGCGGCGCGGTGCCGGCCTCGTCGGTCGGGACCGAGCGCCCGTACGGCCAGCGCGAGGTCGAACACTACGCCGAGAAGCAAGCGATTGCGGAGCGGGCCGCCCAGGAGGTCCGCGAGGGCCAGGTGGTCTGTTTCGACGCGGGGTCGACGACGATGGAAGTGGCTCGCGCGGTTCCGGACACCGACTACGTGGCGGCGACGAACATGCCCGACCTCGCCACGGAGCTCGCCGAGCACGAGGTCGACGCCAAACTCACCGGGGGGAGCCTGCGGCCCCGAACCCGCGCGCTCGTCGGCCCGACGGCCGAGCGTGCCATAGAGCGGATGAACTTCGACCTGCTGTTCCTGGGGACCAACGCTCTCGACAGCGCCGCCGGGCTGTCGACGCCCAACGAGGACGAGGCGGCCGTCAAGGAACTGATGGTCGAACGCGCTCGCCGGGTCGTGCTGGTCGCCGACGCGTCGAAGTTCGGCGACCGGAGCTTCGTCAGTTTCGCCGACCTGGACCAGGTCGATTTGCTCGTCACCGACGCCAGCCCGTCGGGGGCACTCGCCACAGCCCTCGCGGACGCCGACGTGCCCGTCGAGGAGGTCAGCACATGATTGTCACCGTCACCTACAACCCCGCGGTCGACCAGACCGTCCAGTTCGAGGAACAGATGGCCCCCGACCGCGTCATGCGGGCCGACAGCGCGCAGTTCGACGCGGGCGGGAAGGGAATCAACGCCGCGCAACTGCTCACCGCGATGGACCGGCCCTGCGTCGCGACGGGGCTGCTGGGCGGGTTCACCGGCACGTTCATCAGAGAGACGCTACAGGAAGACGGCGTCGGGACGGCCTTCGTCGACGTGGACGGGACGACCCGGCTCAACACCACCGCTATCGCGGCCGCGGAGGAGTACAAACTGAACCAGACCGGACCGACCGTCGAGGCGTCGGTCGTCGACGACCTGCTTGATCGCGTCGCGGCACAGGACCCCGACCGCGTGCTCGTCGGTGGGAGCCTACCGCCGGGGCTGTCCCCCGAGGCCATCGACCGCATCGCGGCCGGCGGCGACTGGGAGACTGTCGTCGACACCGGCGGCGACGTGCTCCGGGACCTCGACGCGCAGTACGGGCTCTGCAAGCCGAACCGCGCCGAACTCGGCGACGCGACCGGGGCCGACGTCTCCACCGTCGAGGGGTGTGCGGACGCGGCCGACGCGTTCCGGGAGCGAGGCTTCGACCGCGTGCTGGCCTCCCTCGGCCCGGACGGCGCGGTCCTCGTCGGCGACGCGGGCCGGCTGTACGCCGAAGCGCTCGACGTCGACGTCGTCGACACCGTCGGGGCCGGCGACGCGCTCCTCTCGGGCGTCCTGAGCGCCTGGGAGGCCGGCGCGGACGACGAGACGGCGCTCCGGACCGGCGTCGCCGTCTCCGCACAGGTCGTCCAGCGGGCCGGCACGGCCGTCCCCGACCTGGACGACATCGAAACGCTCCGGGACGGCGTGACGGTGCGGCGGCTGTAGGACGCGGCTTCTCACAGCAATAGAACCCCGAACGGGGCGTCAGAACTTCTCGAGGTAGTCGTCGACGAACGCGCGCACGTCGGCCAGCGACGGCTGGTCGGCGGTCCGGACGAAGTAGCCGGCGACGGCGTTGCCGACGACGACCGCGGCGGCCGGGGGGAGGCCGGCGATGCGGGCGAGACCGAGCCCGGCGTTGAAGTGGTCGCCGGAACTGGTCGTCAGTTCCGGGTCCGAGACGGCTGGGACGGCCACGCTGTCGGTACCCGCCGGCGAGACGACGACGGAGCGTTCGACGCCGTGCCCGACGAACCAGGTCGGCGCGAGCGCCTCGAACACCGCTTCGGCGTCCTCGGCGAACGAGCGTTCCCCTTCCCCCGCGTAGGCGTCCGCGAGCACGCCTGTCTCGGCGCGGTTCGAGGTGACCACCACGTCTGTCACCTCGTCCAGTCGACCGAGGGCCTCCCGGCCGGCGCGCAGGCGGTCGGCGTCGAGCTTCCGCACGTCGCCGGGGTCGACCAGGACAGTCTCCGGCGGGTCGTCGATGTCGCCCCAGATGGACCGGAGGCCGTCGAAGACCGTCGGCAGGTCCGGGGTCTCCGACCAGTAGCCGGTCCCTAACAGGCTCGCGCCGTCGAGTGTCTCGGCCAGCCGGTCGTGGCCGAAGGCCGCGTCGAGTTCGGCCCAGTCCAGCGTCATCGTGTCGCCGATTTCGGTGAGCATGAGCTTCCCGTCGTCGAACTCGACGGCGTCGGTGACGCCGGGCTCGCCCAGCGAGTGGAGTTCGTAGCCGCCGAACTCGGACTCGAAGGCGTCGTGGACCGGGTCGCCGTACATCCCGACCATCACCGGGTCGAACGACCAGCCGCCGAAGGCCCGCGCGAGGTGGCTGGTGTGGCCCCCGGTCCGGTTGCCCTGCTGGAGCCACTCGAAGGACAGCGAGCTGTCGGCGGCCACGGAGCGCTCGATGCGGTCGCCGAAGCCCTCCAGCGTGGCGAGTCGCTCGTGGCTCTCAGGGTCGATGCGGTCGGCGACGACCTCCCGGACGCGGTCGAGGTAGCCGTCGAAACCGAAGACGACTCGGCCGGTGTCGAGAGCGTCGGGCAGCGCGTCGCTGTCGGGCAACGCCTCGTCCGCTGCGGCGACGGCTCGGCGCGTCTCCTCGTCCATGGCCTACAGGACGTCGTCGGCGGTCGCGTCCTCGAAGATGACGCCTTCGAGCTTGTCGAGGATGTCGTAGGGGTCGTCGCGCTGCCAGACGTTGCGGCCGACGGCGAGGCCGGCGACGCCGACGTCCATGCAGTCTTCGACGAGTTCGAGGAAGTCACGGTCGGAGGTTTTCGACCCGCCCGAGAGCAGGACGCGGTTGTCGGCGGCCGAGCGGACGGCGTGGGCCATCGCCTCCTTGTCGCGTGGGTACTTGACCTTCGTGAAGTCAGCGCCGAGTTCGAGGCCGATTCGGGCCGCGTAGGCGATGGTGGAGGGACTGCGGTGCTCCTTGATGGCCTGGCCGCGCGGGTACGACCACATGGCGATGGGGAGGTCGTGGTCGCGGGCGTTCTCCTGGACCGGCCGGAAGTCCTCGAACATGTCGGTCTCGCGGTTGACGCCGGGGTAGATGGTGTAGCCGATGGCGTCGGCACCGAGCTCGGCCGCGTAGTCGACTGACCAGTTCTGGGGCGAGTACGGGTCGCCCATCCAGAGGTCCGAGCCGCCGTTGAGCTTCGCCAGCAGGTTCACGTCGTCCTCGTAGCTCGGGTAGTACGTCTCGGCGAGGCCCTTGCCGACGGCCAGGGCCGTCACGGCGTCGTGGGTCGCCATCTCGAACACCTCGCGGGGGTCGAGGCGCTCCTCGACGCCGCTGAACTGCTTGGGACCGTGTTCCAGCCCGTGGTCGTGTGCCAGCACGAGCGTCTTGTCGTTCCGTACGAGCGGTGAGTCACCCAGTGGTCGCATGTGTTCTCTTTCTACCGAGAACGACCATTAACAGTTTTCGGTTCTGATTTGTTACTACTGTTCGCGTTTGTTTTTGACCGAGGCCGGGAATTAAGTACGTTCCACTGATAAGTCGGGACATGCCATCCGTGGAGCTAGACGCCGAGACGGTGGACCGCCTCGACGACCTGCGCGTCGAGGACGAATCGTACGACGACATCGTGACGGAGCTCATCAACATCTACGAGGCCGAGGAGCTGACGCTGTTCCACGGCGGCGACGAGTACTAACCCTGGGCCTGCTCACAGACGGACTGCCAGCGCCCGTTCGACTCCAGTTTCTCCTGTAGCTTCTCCGCGTACGCCTGTGCGAGCTGTGCCGCCTCCTCCTCCTGTTCCTTGGTCCCGCCGCCGGACCCGCCCAGGCCGAGCGCGTCCTTGACGCCCGAGAGGAGGCCGCCCCCGGAGCCGCCCTGGTCGCCGCCGGGGCCGCCCATCGGCCCCTGGTTCGCCACCCGTTCCATCTCCGGCATGACGCTGGAGAGTTTCGACGTGTCGGCGACGATACGTGCGGCGTCAGGGTCGCCCGGGTTCTCGATTTCGAACTCGACGGCAGTCATCACCAGCCCCCACTGCTGGCTGGAGAACGACGACGCTTTGACCTGCTCGTTGAACCGTTGGTCGACCGCCATCCGTTCGCCGGCGATGCGGTCGGTCCAGTCTGAGTCACTCATAGACAGGTGTTTGCGGGCCGGCGGTATGAGCGTTTCCCGCTCGGTGCGTTGCCGGCAGTTCCGCAGCGGCCGCCCGCCGCGTCCGGAGCGGTCACTGTCGAGCCACGAGCGCCGGAAAACGACGTCGCCGCTCAGACGCCAGACTCGATGGAGATATCGGCGTGCAGGTCCTCCCGTAGCGCCGAGTGGACGTGACAGATATCCTCCGCGAGTTCGACGATGTCCTGTTCCTCGTCGGCCAGTGACGCCTCGACCTCGACGTGGAAGTCGATGGACTCCAGGTCGTCGTCCTCGTCGAGTTCCGCGGCGACCTCGACGTCGACGGTCCCGATGTCTCCGTGACCGTACTTGTCGGCGGCGACGCGTAGCGCCGGGATGTAACAGGAGGCGTAGTCGGCCGCCAGCACCTCGTTCGGCGACGGGCCGTTCTCGCTCAGCGCGTCGACGACGAGCTCCCACTCGCCGTTGATGACACTCTCTACCGTGTACCCTTCCTCGCAGGTGCTCTCGACTTCGATGTCTGCCATAGCATTCCGACGGTCACATCCCTCCCCCTAAACGTTTCCTGCGTGGCACGTCCTGCTGCGGGCACGGACCGGCCACCCCGCCGGCGGCGACACTGCCGAAACGTAATACCCCTCCGGCCCGTACGTGTGGGTGATGGAACACCTCGCACCGTCGAACGTGCCGGTGTACGCCACGCGGGACCAGCAGCGCGAAATCTGGGAGCGCTGCCGGGACCGCGGGCAACCGGTCCTCGCCGTCCGGGACGCCACCCGTGGGTTCATCGTCCGGTACGACCTCCAGCACCTGTCCTACGAGCTCTCGGACGCCACCGTCCAGGCGCTCCGGGACCGGGTCCGCTCCCGGCGGCCGTACCCGACCGCGACGGACCCGATATCCGAGACGGAGGGCGTCGGCGGCGAGGCCGGGCCGGTGTCCGGCGAACTCCACGCGCATACGGAGGCGGCCGCGCGGGAACTGGCCTCGCACATCTCCGGGTTCGTGCTGGACCGGTCGAACTGGCGGTAGTACCGAAACAACGCGGCTGGGGCTTTTTCACACAGCCGTACCTTGGGTGCGTATGGCACTCGCCCGACACGAGACGGGGCCGCTCGCGGCCGCGAGTGCTCTGGCGTCGCAGGTGCACCCGGTGTTCATGCTGCCGCCGCTCGCGACCTCGCTGTTCGGCGGCTTGCTCTCGGGAGGCTTCTGGCCCCCGGTCGCCGCGCTCCACGCGGGCGCGATGTTCTTCGCCGTCTACACGGCCCACGTCAAGGACGGCTACGTCGACTTCCACGTCCGCGGCGAGGACGACGACCACCCCCTCACTCCCACTGGCTGCCGCGCGGCGCTGGTCGCCGCCGCCGTCGGCTTCGCACTCTGTGTGGCCGGGCTGGCGCTGTTTGCCGGTCCCGGCGCGGCGCTGCTGACGGTTCCGACCTGGGTCATCGGCTACACGCACGCGCCGCAACTCGACATGAACCCCGTCGGCGCGACGATGGGCTACCCGGCGGGTATCGCGCTGGCGCTGCTGGGGGGCTACTACGCCCAGGTGACGACGCTGACGCCGCGGGCCGTCGGCCTCGCGGCCGTGTTCCTCCTCCTGCTGACGGGCATCAAAATCATCGACGACGAGCAGGACTACGACTACGACCGGTCGATACGGAAGCGGACCGTCGCCGTCGTGCTGGGCCGACAGCGCGCCAGGCGGTTCGCGCTCGGACTGTTCGGGGCGGGCCTGCTCGGCGTCGTGGGACTGGCCGTGGCGCTGCCGGGCATCCCGCCGAGCGCGGCCGCCGCCGCGCTCGTGTTCGGAGCGGTCGCGGCCGTCGCCCAGCGGCGCGACCCCGAGACCGCGACGATGTTGCTGATTCGCGGGTCGTACCTCCTCCTGGCCGTCCTCGTCACCGCGGTGTGGTTCCGGCCGCTGGCCTGAGCCCTCGGTCCGGCGCTCGCGTTGCGTCGGTCAGCCCGACACGGACGTGAGCACGTGGGTCGCCGAGACGACGAACGATATCGCCACCATCGAGGCGGCCATGACGCCGGCGACGACCGGCGAGAGGTCCCCCGCGAGACCACCGACCGCGAGCACGACGGCTGCGGTGAGCGCACAGCCCAGCAGGGCCAGGTGGACGAACAGCCACGGCCCGACGCGACGCACCGACTCCAGCAGCGTCCCGACTCCCGAGGACTGCGCCGGCCGGACCCGCTTCCCGGGCCTGTAGTACTCCGCGGCGGTCCCGTAGCCCGTGCGTCCGCCGCGGGTCTGTGAGCGCCGTGCCGCGTCCACCGCCCCGCTCGCGGTATCGGCGTCGGTCCCCCGGTCGACGTACTGCCGGGCGACGTCGCTGGCGCTGCCCGTGACTGTGCCTCCGTCCGCGCCGCTCCCGTACTCGCCGACGTACGCGGCGTGGCCGAGTCGGTGGTACCGCTCCCGCTCGGCCTCGTCCGTGAGCACCTCCTTCGCTCGCGTGAGGCGCTTGAACCGCTCTCTCGCGTCCGGGTCGTCGCTCACGTCCGGGTGGTGGGCCTTCGTCTGCTCCCGGTAGGCGCGGACTATCGTCTCTTCGGTGGCATCCGGGTCCACCCCGAGAATGCCGTAGAACGTCGCTTCCATACACACCCCTGTGTGGTTCGCCAGTCGAACCAGACCTATAATAAACTATTCACTCCCTCACCCCCCGATATCGCTCGCCTCTCACCGAGTCGCCGGACTGAAACTGCGTGACCGCCTCTGTCCCCGTATGGACGAAGACACCGAGGACTGGGCGAGACAGTTGGAAGCCAACCGGGCGGAGAAAGACCGCTTCTTCGCGGACCACCGGCAGTCGCCGATTCCGCCGGAGGAGCGCGACGACTTCGACGGACTCAGCTACTTCGACCCGGACCCCGAGTACCGCGTCGAGGCGACGGTCACCGTCCACGAGACGCCGGACTCGGTCGACCTGGAGACGAGCGACGACCGGACGGTGCGCTACCTCCACGTCGCGACGCTGTCGTTCGACCTCGACGGCGAGGCCCGCGAACTCCACGCGTTCCGGCAGGCAGCCGACGAGTCCCGGACGCTGTTTGTCCCCTTCCGCGACAAGACGACCGGGCAACAGAGCTACGACGGCGGCCGGTACATGGAACTGGAACCCGACCGCGACCTGGCCGACGGCGACGAGATTACGCTGGATTTCAACCTCGCGTACTCGCCGTTCTGTGCCTACAGCGACACCTTCTCCTGCCCGCTGCCGCCGGAGTCGAACTGGCTCGAAACCGCGGTGACCGCCGGGGAACGGACCGACTGAGCGGCGGGCACGACACCAAACTGTTTACACAGTACCACGACCAAGACGTGATATGGCAACGGCGACCCGCGACCGTCCGGTCCTCCAGGCCTTCCAGTACGGGTTTACCCTCTTCTCGGCGCTCCTGTTGGGGGTGATAGGGCTCGGCTTCGGCTCGATACTGCTGCTCGCCGTCGCCGCCGCCCTGTCGTTCGGGGCCGGAATCCAGATAACGACGGTCCAGACGCTCGTACTCGGGCTGATAACGGTCCAGGGAATCGGCTGTCCGGTCATCGCGTACACCTACATCAAGCTCAGACCGGTCGTCCGGGCGAAAATTCGGGAGCTCTTCTCCTACTCCGCGGACGACGACGAGTTCACTATCGGTATCGCCGTCCCGAGTCTCCGCGAAGTCGGTATCGTCGTGCTGGGCTACGCCGGTGCGATGGGCGCGCTCGTGGTGGTCGCCGTCATCATCACGACGCTCGTCTCCCTGTTCGGAATCGAACCGGCGGCGAACCAGGCGGCGGAGATAGGGATGGAGAACCCCGAGGTCCTCCTGTTGCTGATTCCCGCCTCGTTTCTCCTCATCGGCCCCGGCGAGGAACTGCTGTTCCGCGGCGTCGTCCAGGGCCGCATCCGGGACCGGTTCGGCCCGGTCGTCGGCGTCGCTATCGCGAGCGTCATCTTCGCCGGCATCCACTACCCCGCTCTCAGCGGCGGTTCGGTCACGGGCAAACTCGTCTCGATAAGCGCTCTGCTCATCCCGGCCCTCATCCTCGGTGCGACCTACGAGTACACGGACAACATCGTCGTTCCGTCGCTCATCCACGGCGCGTACAACGCGACGCTGTTTACCGGCCTGTACGTCACCGTGCGGTACAGCGGCGAACTCTCCGAGGCCGCTGGCACCCCTGGCCTGTTCTGATGTGCCCGCTCGGGACGTCCGCAACGCCCATTTGTAATCTAGGTGATCAGTCATCAGACATGCAACAGCAGGGACGGCGACGACTTTCCGGCGAGTCGATAACGATAATTCCGTTTCACTGTCTCTACGGTCGTTTTTCGGGAGCGTCGCCGCCGATATCGTGGACGGTCCGTCGCTGACGGACGGGCTCGACTGAGCCACGTTCAGATCGAGTGACAAATGTCTTATTAGTCTTTTTGCACAATACGCAGACAGATGGCTGGTCGAGTCCGTGTGCTCCACATCGACGACGAACCGGGTCTCGCCGAACTGACTGCGGAGTATCTCGAACGGGCCATGGACTGCGCCAGCGTCGACACCGCGATGCGGGCCGACGATGTCGTCGCGGACCGCCCGCAAGACACGTACGATTGCATCGTCAGCGACTACGACATGCCCGGCATGAACGGGCTGGAACTCCTCGAACGGATACGCGCGGACGCGCCGAAGTTCCCGTTCATCCTCTACACCGGGAAGGGCAGCGAGGAGATAGCGGCCGAGGCGATTTCCGCGGGCGTCACGGATTACATCCAGAAGGAGTCGGGGACCTCACAGTACACCGTGCTGGCAAACAGGGTCCAAAACGCCGTCGAAGCCCGCAGGGACGAACTACAGGTCATGCGGGACCACCGGGCGATGAACGAGGCCTGGGACGGCATCGCCACACTGGATCACGAGGGCCGGTTCACCTACCTGAACGACGCCTACGCCGAGACGTTCGGCTACGAGCGCGATGCCCTCCTGGGCGAACACTGGAAGACGGTTCACTCGGCGGAGAGCCTCGAAACGGTCGAGAACGAGATTCTCCCGGCCGTCGAGGAGAACGGGACGTGGACGGGCGAGACCCGTCTCGAACGCGCCGATGGGACGCAGTTCGTCGGCGAACACACCGTCGCGAGCATCGGGAACGACGGCGCGGTCTGTGTGGTGCGTGACCGGACCGAGCGGGAGGAACTCGGCCGGCAACTGCGACACGAGCGCGAGCGGTTCCGACTGTTCGTCGACGCGGTCGAGAACTACGCGATGTTCCTCCTCGACCCCGACGGCCGCGTCCGGTCGTGGAACGCCGGCGCGGAACAGATTACGCAGTACGCGGAGGCCGAGATTCTCGGCGAACACTGCTCGACGTTCTACACGGAGCGGCAGGTGGCCGAGGGCATCCCGGACAGACTGTTACGGGCGGCACGAGAGCACGGTCAGGCCACCGACCGGGGACTGCGGGTCCGGAAGGACGGCAGCACCTTCTGGGCCGACGTGACCGTCACGGCGCTCCGGGAGGACGGCGAACTCCGCGGCTTCGCAAAAGTGACCAAGGACATCACGGACCGGATAGAGCGGGAGCGCCTCCAGGCGCGGGCCGAACGCTACCGCGAGGCACTCTACGAGGTCACGAACGACACGGACCGGCGGTTCGAGCAGCGGTTGGTCGACGCGCTGGAACTCGGCGTCGAGTATCTGGGTCTCGACCAGGGCTACCTCGTCGCCTACGACCGCGAGGCAGACACACACGAGATACTCGCCGTCGCCGGCGACCCGCCGCTCGTCGCCCCGGGCGATACGATACCACTCTCCGAGACGTGCCGCCGGCAGACGGCCGACCCCGACGGCACGGTCTCGGTGTACGACGCCGAGCGTCAGGACCTGACCGACGACCCCGCGTACCGGCGGTTCGGCCTCGGCTGTTACGTCGGCGCGGATATCGAAATCGACGGCGACCCGTTCGGGACGGTCTGTTTCGTCGCCCGTGACCCCCGTCCCGACCAGTTCAGACCGGCGGAGAAATCGTTCGTCGAACTGCTCACGGGGTGGCTGAAACACGAACTCGACCGACGCGACAGCCGGATTCAGTGGCCTGCAGAGGAGTGACGTTCGAGCCGACGGGAGCGACCAGCGTGAGAACGACCGTGGCACCGGTGTGGGCCCGTGGCTCCGGCAGGTGGTGACTGTCGCCCGGAACACTAACGTCCGGCATCATCCTCGGCGGTGTGCCACGTCAGCCGGCAAACCCTCGTGCCGGGCGGGTGATTGAGTCGTAATCACCGAACGGCCAGTCGGTTTCGACCGTCTGGCGGGTCGCCGGATACGGCGACCGGGTGCGGTGTGACCCGCGGTTATGTCGCGTGCCCGGGTTCTCCGGGTCGTCATCGTCCCGGTGACGGGTCTCAGCCGGGGATTGAAGGCACGCAGGCGTAGTTCGCCGGTGGCACACCTAAGGCTGACGCTCAGACGGCGTAGTCGTCCTCGCGCACCTGGACGTATTTGCCGTTCCGATAGCCGAACTTCCCCCACTTGTAGCGGACGACCAGCTCCAGCCCGTGGAGGCCGCCCCTGAGCGCGGCGTCGGCCTTGATGCCGCGGGCGTCCATCAGGTCGTTGGCGGTGGTAAAGGCCCGGTCCCAGTCGGCGGGCCGCCAGTCTCGGACCATGTCCGCGAAGGTGACGTTCCGGAGGATTTCGTCGCCGATGGCCCGGTGCCAGGCGTCGTTGTACCGTTCGAGGCTGCCGGTCGCGGCGAGGCGGCCAGCGATTTTGCCGGTGCGAACGGCGACGTGGTCGCCGCCCTCGTGGAAGGCGGAGGTCGCGCCCATCGCGCCGCCGGTGACGGCGATGCCCGCGCCGACGGGGGACTCTATCGGCCGGGTCGAGGAGATGGGATACGTCTCCGTGCCGCGGGCTTTCCCGCGGTCCTCCGCGAGCGGGAAGTCGTCGAGGTCGTAGGCCTGGAACTCCCGTTCGAGCAGGCGCTCGATGTACTGGCGGCCCTGCGGGATGCTGTTGTCGTCTTCCCTGAGCAGGGCCCACTCGCTGCGGTCGTAGTCGTCGATGTCCAGCCCGATGGGCATCGTCAGGCCGATGCGAGCGACCGGCGGGTCGTTCGGGAAAATCCACGGATAGGCCGTGTGGCCGGGCATGATGCCCCACCAGAACTCGATGAACTCCGGCGTGAACAGCTCCTCGGGCATCCGGCGATGTTCCTGGTAGGCGATGTGGTTGACCTCGTTCGAGGGCATGATGTCGGCCATCGTCCGGTCGTCCGGGAGGAACTGGTCGAGCGCCCCGCCGGTGACGGTCCGCTGGGGGCCGTCGGCGAGAATCACGTACTCGGCGGCGATGTCCTCGCCGTTGGCCAGCCGGACGGTGTGTCGCGGCGAACTCCGCAGGTCGGTCTCGACGCCGGTGACGCTGACGCCGACGCGGTAGTCCGCGCCTGCCGCCGTCGCCCGCTCGCGCAGCCAGTCGTCGAACCGCGCCCGGTGGAACGTGACGCCGAAGCCGTCGGTGGTCGCGTCGATGCCGGTCTCGGTGAGCGTCATCTCGGTCGATGGGCCGTAGAACTTCGCCCCGTCGAGTTCGCTCAACACCACGTCTTCGGGGAACTCCGACCGCGGAATGTCCATGATGTCGAACCAGTAGTCGAGTAGCCCGGCGGCGTCCGTCGAGTCCGGTCCCGTCCCCTCGCGGTCGGCCCTGGGGACCCCCTTTTCGAGGAGGACGGCGTCGGCCCCGTGGTCGGCTGCAGCCTCGGCCGCCGACGAGCCGGCCGGACCGCCGCCCACAATGGCGACGTCTACGTGTTCCATACCCGCTACGGTGTCCCGCGCCCGCTAAAACCTATTGTCTTGGGTCGAATCCGCGGTCTGACGCCCTCGCGTGACCCAACTGGCGTCACCCTTCCGACGCCGCGTCGGCGAGTCCCACGTCGTGTCGCTCCAGTCGCTCGACGGCCCGCTGGTACGCGTCGCTCTCCGCCAGCGCCGTCGCCCGAACCGCGTCGGCGACGGTGGCCCGTCGGTCGGCGAGTCCCAGTAGTTTCCGCCGCTCCGTCCCGTACTCGCGCCGGGTGCGAACTGTCGAGAGCACCGACAGCAGGGTGTCCCGGTCGGTGGGTTTTCGAAGGTACGAATCGACCGGAATCTCCAGAATGTCAACGTCCGGTTCCACGCCGCTTATCATCACGACCGCGGGCGCGGCGGGCCGCTGCCGGAGCTTCGAGGCGACCGTCTCGCCGCTCAGTTCCGGCATCTGCCGGTCGAGCAGCACGACGTCGACGGAATCGTCGATACGCCGCAACCCAGTGCGCCCGTCACTCGCCTCTGTGACCTCGTACGCCTCCGGAAGCCAGAGCTTGTAGAGCTGTCTGTAGTCCTCGTCGTCGTCGATTACCGCAACGCTCGTCGGTCTCCCCATGCCTTCGAAACCATACGAAGGTCATCCTACAAATATGCTAAGATATCGGCGCACTATTACTACAAATTTTACAAATTCAGGCTGCCAAATCATCCGTTCCCTACGTGTGAGGTAACCAATAAGTGTCCCTACCTACGGCCGGCGGACTGTCGGCACTGTTTTGAGGGGCGCGGGTGGAACAGACGATATGGTTCCCTACGCCACAGGAGGGGTTCGATGGCCGACATCGTCGTGATGCGATACGACGTTCACGGGATGCCGGTCGACCAGTACGCGACAGCGCTCCGGGACCGGCTGCCGGAGTGGGACATCGCCGTCGCGGAGACGCCCGACGCCGAGCGGGACTTGATTGCCGGCGCGACGGTCCTGACCGGCAACGACGTCTCGCCGGAGCTGGTCGATACCGCCGACTCCCTGGAGCTGTTTGCGGGGACGTACGCTGGATACGACCACCTCCCGCTGTCGGAGCTGGCCGACCGCGACATCGCGTTGACGACGGCCTCCGGGGTCCACGGCCCGAACGTCGCCGAGAACGTCGTCGGGTCCTGGCTCGCCTTCGCTCGGGGCTTTTTCACCGCCCGCCGCCACCAGCGCGACCACGCCTGGCAGTCGTTCCACACCGACGATTTCGCCGGCAGCCGCGTCTGTGTGGTCGGTCTCGGCGAAATCGGGCAGGCCATCGTCGACCGCGTGCAGGGGTTCGACGTGGAGACCGTCGGCGTCCGCTACTCGCCGGAAAAGGGCGGCCCGACGGACGAGGTGTACGGCTTCGACGACATCCACGAGGCCGTCGCCGACACCGAGTACGTCGGGCTGGCCTGCCCACTCACCGACGAGACGCGCCACCTCATTGACGAGGAGGTGTTCCAGACGATGCACCCCGACACGGTGCTCACCAACGTCGCCCGCGGCCCGGTCGTCGACACCGACGCGCTCGTCCATGCGCTCCAGCGAAACCATATCGACGGCGCGGCCTTAGACGTGACCGACCCCGAACCGCTGCCCGGCGACCACCCGCTGTGGGACTTCGAGAACGTCCTCGTCACGCCACACAACGCCGGCCACACGCCCAGCTACTACGAGCGGCTGGCCGATATCGTCGCCGAGAACGTCCGACGGGCGGAGCGAACCGGCGAGTGGGACGGGCTCAGGAACCAGATAGCGCTGTAAACGGGGGTTCGGCGGGGCTGTCACCCGCCGCGGACCCGTCCCGTGGACCGCGTTATCACGCTCTGAAACAGCTGCTGTACGGTTAAGAGCGCTCGGCACGCATCCGGTGTATGTGCCGACACGGCCGCCCGTCCGGGTCTGACCGCGGTGTCTCACCGGTCATCGGCGTCGTTCTGCTGGTGGCGATTGGGATTCTGTTGGCGGCCGTGCTGGCGTCGCTGGCGATGAGCTTCGAGGGGAAACTCCGCGAGCCAGCCCCCGCGGGCGGGTTCGAAGCCGAGTACGTCGCCTCGGGCGGGGACAACGCGGCCGACCGCCCCTACGTCACCATCACGCACGAAGTCGGGCGGACCGTGGACGGCGACAACATCGTCATCCGGGACGAGTCCGGCAACAGCGTGACTTGGAGCGACGTCTGGACGGGCGGCCCCGAGGTCAAGAGCGGCGAGTACGTCCACCTCGACGGGTTCGACAGCGACTCGGCGCTGGACCCTATCTGTGCGGAGGGGGACACGTACCGGATTATCCTCACGGACGACGACGGCGACACGCTCAAACTGAACACGTGGGAGGCCCCGTCGGACCCGGCGCTCCCGCCGGGGTCGCCCTCCGATAGCGACGGTGATGGCGTCCCGGACTGGTGCTGACGTCGGGCCGGACGGGCCACCGTCTCTGTGCCGTCTGTGTCGAGCTAAAAAACCGCCCTCGTGACCGTGACCGTTACAAGTAGCCGCGCTTGTCGAGCAGTTCGCCGTTCAGCACGCTCGCGCCGGCGGCACCGCGCATGGTGTTGTGTGCGAGGCAGTTGAACTGGACGCCGTCGGTCGTCTCGCGGAACCCGCCGACCGCGACGCCCATGCCGTCCTCGACGTTGCGGTCGAGGCGGGGCTGCGGGCGGTCCGGTTCGTCGAACACCGTGATGAGCTTCTCGGGCGAGGACGGCAGGTCGATGCCGGTCACCGACTCCATCGCGGCCTCGGCGTCGGCCGCGGAGACGTCCTCTGCGGTGTCGGCCCAGACGTTCTCGAGGTGGCCGTCGAGCGTCGGGATGCGGTTGCAGGAGGCGGCCACGTCCATCTCGTTGAGGTGGACCTCTGCGCCGTCGAACGAGCCGAGCAGTTTGCGCGACTCGCTCTCCATCTTCTGCTCTTCGCCGCCGATGTGGGGGATGGCGTTGTCGATGATTTCCATCGAGGTGACGCCGGAGTAGCCCGCGCCGGAGACGGCCTGCAGCGTCGAGACGCGCACGTCGGTCAGGTCGAACTCGCGGTCGAGGCCGGCCAGCGGCGGCACCATCGTAATCGTCGAGCAGTTGGGGTTCTTCAGGAGCGCGCCGTCCCAGCCGCGCTCGTCGCGCTGGACTTCGAGCAGGTCGACGTGGTCGGCGTTGACCTCGGGGATGACGAGGGGCACGTCCTCGTCCATCCGGCCGTTCGAGGAGTTCGAGGAGACGACGTAGCCGGCCTCACAGAACTCCGGCTCGACTTCCGCGCCGACGCTGGACGGGAGCGAGGAGAAGATGAGGTCCACGTCGTCGGGCACCGAGTCCGGGTCGGTGGCGCGCACTTCCAGTCCGGCCACGTCCTCGGGAATCGGGGAGTTGACGCGCCACTTGGCGGCGTCCTTGTATGTCTCGCCGGCGCTCGCGTCGCTGGCTGTCAGTGCTGCGATTTCGAACTCGGGATGGGGGTCGAGCAGTTGGATGAGCCGTTGCCCGACAGCACCCGTCGCACCGAGTACACCTACGCGTACAGTCATCGGTTGACACACGGCTATGGGTGGTCAAAACAGTTTGGATACGAAGCGGTTCCGCCGTCCGCGCTGAGCTACTCGCGGTCGGTGTCCTCGAACACCCACTCGATGACGCGGGCCTCCACGAGGTCCCGCTCCTCGACGTACGGGTCGTCGCGGTTCGCCAGCGTCTCCGCTGCCTCGGCGCGCATCTCCGCCTCGATTTCCGTGTGGTCGGGCTCGTCCCGGATGTCGTTCAGCAGCGCCTCGAAGTCCTCGCGGAGGTCGAAGGAGGCGCGGGCGGCGTTACACCGGGACAGCGGGCTCATCCCGGTCTCCAACACGAGGTCACGCACCGTCTCCCAGTCCGAGCCACAGAAGTAGATGGACACCTCGCCGACGATGTCCTGCCAGGCGATGGGGTCGGCGTGTTTCAGCAGCGGGACCGCCCGGGGCGGCAGGTCCAGACGGGTCTCGGTGTCCGGGTTCCCACACAGACAGCAGGCCTTCTCCGTCTTCCCCGTGTACATGTACGAACGTTGGGCTGGGCGTATTTGGACCCATCGTAGCCGGGCGGTAGCTGGCCGGCTACTGATATAAAACAGTACGTCCCACCTCGACAGCGCGTCACACCGGACAGGAACGTTTTAATCGCCGGACCGGCCACACTGCGGTATGGATACCGCCGAGCGACTCGACCTGGTGACGCGACACACGACGGAGGTCGTCACCGAGGACGAACTGCGGGCACTGTTCGAGGACGGCGACCCGTCGGCGTACATCGGCTACGCGCCGACCGGCGAGATGCACATCGGCCACTTCACGACGATGCGGAAGCTCGCGGACTTCCTGCGGGCCGGCGTCGACGTGACGGTGCTCATCGCGGACCTGCACGCCCACCTCGACGACAACAAGTCGCCGTTCGACCTGCTCGACGCCCGCTCGACCTACTACGAGACGGCCATCGAGGGCATGATTGAGGCGGCCGGCGCGGACCCCGACGACGTGACCTTCGTCCGGGGGACCGACTTCCAGCTCGACGAGGAGTACACGCTGGAGATGTACCGGATGGCCGCCGAGACGACCATCTCGCGCACGCAACGCGCGGCCAGCGAGGTCGTCCGCGAGTCCGACAGCCCGAACCTCGGCGGGCTCATCTACCCGCTGATGCAGACCCTGGACGTGAAGGCGCTCGACGCCGACATCGCCTACGGCGGCGTCGACCAGCGCGGCATCTACATGCTCTCGCGCGAAATTCTCCCCGACCACGGCGGCGAGTCGCCAGTCTGCCTGTTCGCGCCGCTCCTGTCCGGCCTCTCCGGCGGCAAGATGAGCGCCTCCGACGAGGCCTCGAAAGTGAACCTCACCGACAGCCCCGACGAGGTCGACGAGAAAATCGGGCAGGCGTACTGCCCGGCCGGCGAGGTCGAGGAGAACGGAGTGCTGGAGTACCTCGAACACCTCGTGTTCCCGGTGCTGGACGTCCGCGACGAGTCCTTCGTCGTCGAGCGCCCCGAGGAGTACGGCGGCGACCTGACCTACGAGAGCTACGACGAGGTCGAGGCGGACTTCGTCAGCGGCGAACTCCACCCCGCGGACCTGAAGCCCTCGGCCGCGGGCGCTATCTCGGACGTCATCGACCCGGTTCGGGAGCGCCTGGCCGACGAGGGGGCGCTGCTCGCCGAGGCCTACCCCGAGAAGTACGACGCGGAGTAACCGCAGAGCGATGCCGTCCCCCGACACCGGCGACGACCCGGCGCGCTCGCGGGCCGCCGTCCGCCGGACCTACGAGGACATCGGCGACCACTTCTCGAAGACCCGCGAGTACGCCTGGCCGGAGGTGGAGTCGTTCGTCGCCGAGGCTCCGCCGTGCGGGACGGCGCTCGACCTTGGCTGTGGCAACGGCCGGCACGCCGAGTTGCTGACCGGAATCGCGGACCGCGTCGTCGGCCTCGACGCCAGCCGCGCGCTCCTGACGGCCGCTATCGACCGCGTCGGTGATGACGTCGCGCTCGTCCAGGGCGACGCGGTCGAACTGCCCCTCGCCGACGACTGCGTCGACCTCGCGGTGTACGTCGCGACCCTGCACCACCTCCCGTCGCGGGACGCCCGCCGCGCCAGCCTGGACGAACTCGCCCGCGCCCTCGCGCCTGGGGCGCGGGCGCTCGTCAGCGCGTGGAGCACGGCCCACGACCGCTTCGACGCCGCGGCGGACGCCGGGACCGGCTTCGACACCACCGTCGACTGGACGCTCCCCGGGGGCGAGACCGTCCCGCGGTTCTACCACATCTACGCGCCGGCCGAGTTCGAGCGCGACGTCGCCGCCAGCGACCTCCGATTGGTGTCACTGGAGCTGTCCAGCGGTAACTGTTACGGCGTCGTCGAACCGGAAGGGAAACGCACTTAATCGCCTTCCATCTATGAGGGTATACGTTCGCACTCGGGCGGTCCCGATTCGAAAGAATCAGGATGCGTGAGTGAGCGTGCGGCGGTGGTGAGCAAGTCCAACGGATTTGCGAACGACGCCGCGGAGAAGCGAAGCGCTGTGCGGCGGTGGTCTAGTGGTAGGACCTGAGCCTTCCAAGCTCATGGCCCGGGTTCAAATCCCGGCCGCCGCATTCTGCGAGGAACGGACGTGACGAGCGAATGCTCTACAGCGGGACTTGAATCACGCGAGGCGAACGAAGCGAGTCTCGCCATCGGGTTCAAATCCCGGCCGCCGCATTTCTCGACGCGAGCGACTCCGCCATCGGTGAGATATTTGTACGACGGACAGCCCAGCGACGGTGGGGTTCCCGGTCGGAGGCACGTCCCGGCCGCTCCATTCGGCGGTCGTCAGTGGCGACCAGCCGAGACGGTGACACCCCTCAGGGTCCGCTGAGTTGGCCTCGCTGCGCCGGTCTCACTCCGGTTCGACGGTCGCTTCCTCGAACTCCGCCCAGTCGTCGCCAAGCCACTCCTGCAGGCGCTCGGTGACGCCGGCGAAGTCCTGGCCGTCCTCGAAGGATTCGACGACGACCCAGCCGTCGCCGTCGCGGTCGTAGCCGAGGCTGTACCCCCGGTCTCCGTCGATGATGACGACGAACGCGGCCACCACGTCGAGGTCGGGGAAGAACCCGACCGGCGCGAACCCGTAGTCGTCGTGCTGGGCTTCGAGGGCCGAAATCTCGCTCGTCGAGAGCGGTCTGTCCGGGAGCGACTCCGTCAGTTCCGTCATTACCTCGCAGTCGTAGGGAGAGGACCGAAAGCGTTTCGAGCGGACCCGAGCCGCGGAACGCACCAGTCGACGATACCGCCTGCCAACATTGAAGTGCCTCCATGACCATTGTTAGCATGGAGCTTCCGACGCTCCCGGCGGGAACGACCGTCGTACCATCCGGGATTGGCATCGGCGGACGACCACCGCCGGTGGAGCGTGGCCACTCCACCGGCACCGCATCGTTCCGAAACCACGGCGTACAGCGTATCTGACACCCCACCCCCACCCCACCACTTTCCAGGCTCCCGTTTTCGGCCGTTTCCGTCACACCAGCCATCGGCCCGGTGGTGTTTTCTGCCAGTACGCGTAGCCTCGGGTATGGACGCCGCGCGGCTCCCCGGGACCAGCAGCCCCGAGCGGATAGTCGCGCACGTGGACATGGACTGCTTCTACGCCGCCTGCGAACAGCGGCGGGAGCCGGCGCTCAGGGACGAACCGCTCGTCGTGGGCATGGGCTACGAGAGCGGCGCGACCCACGGGGCCGTCGCGACGGCGAGCTACGAGGCGCGGGCCTACGGCGTCGAGTCGGCGATGGCCATCTCGGAGGCCCTGGAGCGGCTCCCCCGGAAGGTCGATGCGGTCGAGGACCCGGACCTGGCTGTCGAGGACGCGGGGTTTTACCGCCCCGTCGACATGGACTTCTACGAGTCCGTCGCCGCGGACGTCCGGGAGATACTCCACGCCGAGGCGGACGTAGTGCGGGAAGTGAGCATCGACGAGGCGTACCTGGACGTCACCGACCGGGTCTCCTGGGAGACCGTCGACTCGTGGGCGCGTGACCTGAAAGACGCCGTCGAGTCGGCGGTCGGCGTGGTGGCGAGCGTCGGCGTCGCCCCGACGATGAGCGCCGCGAAGGTGGCGAGCGACCGCGACAAGCCCGACGGGCTGGTCGTCGTCGAACCGGGGGCCGTCCGGGAGTTCTTCGCCGACTTGCCCGTCGAGGACGTCCACGGCGTCGGCCCGGTCACTGCCAGCGAACTCGGCGCACTGGACATCCAGACTGCGGGCGACCTGGCAGCCGCCGACCCGGAACTGCTGGCCGAGCGCTTCGGCGAGCGCGGCCGCGAGATACGCCGCTACGCCCGTGGCGAGGACGAGCGGTCGGTCACGCCGAAAGGCGACCCCAAGAGCCTCTCGCGGGAGTCGGCGTTCACCGAGGCGACGACCGACTCCGAGGCCAAGTGCCGGCAGGTCCGCACCCTCGCCGACGCCGTCGCCGACCGCGCCCGGCGGAAGGGCGCGCGCTACCAGACCATCGGCATCAAGGTCGTGACGCCGCCGTTCGACGTGAACACCCGCGCCCGCTCGCTCCCCGGCCCGGTCGAGGAGGCCGACCTGGTCAGACGCGTCGCGCTCGACCTGCTCGGGGAGTTCGACGACGACCCGGTCCGGAAGGTCGGCGTCCGGGTCTCGAACTTGGACTTCTCGGCCGGCGAGCAGGCGAACTTGGACGGGTTCGGCCGCGGGGCCGCCGAGGAGTCGGCCGGTGGCTCCGGCGACTCGGAGCCGGCGGCAGAACACGACGATAGCCAGGTCGGGCTCGGGACCTTCGCTGACGACGACGAGGACACCGAGAGCGCCGGAAAACCGGCGGACGAGGAAGCGGACGGGGCACACGCACCGCTCCCGCCCGGTCAGACGACGCTCGCGGACTTCTGAGCGTCAGGCGACGCCGTGTTCCAGGTTCTCCAGCAGTTTCCCGACGAACAGCCCGGCTCGCGGCGAGATGGTGTCGTCGGCCGGGACCTCCGTCGGGTGTGCGGCCAGCGTGTCGACGAACCGACGGCTGTGTGTCATCGCGTGCAGCATGTCGACCACGTCTACCACCAGCCCCTCGTCGCTCGTGTCCATGCCGGCGTAGCGCTCCTTCTCCGCGTCGGAGTAGGAGATGGTCCAGGCCGGGCCACCGGCGGCCGCGACGATGTCGTCCAGCGGTGCCACTTCCAGGGGCCCGTCGGCACTCCCGACGTACACGATTCCGTCCTCGACGAACGTCTCGTATCTGTCCATGGACAGCCCCACCCGACGAGTGTGTGAATGCGTGCCACCACAATAGCCGTTACCCTCCCCCGCCGCGAACCTGTTCCACAGTTGATGCGCGTCTGACGGAGAGTTATGGGGTGCGAGCGTCTCCGTTCCCACAGTAACGCATGGCCGAGACCGAACAGATAACCGTCGCGACGACGAGCGCGGGGCCGGGTGGGGCCGGGGAACCGGGGGAGAGCGTCGATTTGCCGGTCGTCGAACTGCTGACCGGCCGCGGGTTCGTCACCGGCAAGAGCGGGTCCGGGAAGTCGAATACGGCGAGCGTCATCGCCGAGAAGCTCCTTGACAACGGCTTCGGCCTGCTCGTCGTCGACATCGACGGCGAGTACTACGGCCTGAAAGAGGAGTACGAGATACTCCACGTCGGCGGCGACGAGGAGTGTGACATCCAGGTCACGGAGGACCACGCCGGCAAGATAGCCTCGCTGGCGCTGGAACAGAACGTCCCCATCATCCTGGACATCTCGTCGTTTCTCGACGAGGAGGAGGCCGAAACGCTGCTGACAGAGGTCGCGAAGCAACTGTTCGCCAAGGCCAAGAAGCAGAAACAGCCGTTCCTGATGCTCGTCGAGGAGTGCCACGAGTGGATGCCCGAGAAGGGGTCGATGGGCGAGGTCGGGAAGATGCTCATCAAAATCGGGAAGCGCGGCCGCAAGCACGGGCTGGGCATCGTCGGCATCAGCCAGCGCCCCGCCGACGTCAAAAAGGACTACATCACCCAGTGTGACTGGCTCGTCTGGCACCGGCTGACCTGGAACAACGACACGAAGGTCGTCGGGCGCATCCTCGACAGCCAGTACGCCGACGCCGTCGAGGACCTGGACGACGGCGAGGCGTTCATGATGAACGACTGGGCCGAGCAGGTCCGCCGGGTGCAGTTCCACCGCAAGCAGACCTTCGACGCCGGCGCGACCCCCGGCCTCGACGACTTCGAGCGCCCGGAGCTGAAATCCGTCAGCGACGACCTCGTCTCCGAACTGGAGACGATAAGCGAGGAGCAACAGGAGACGGAGAACCGCGTCAAGGAACTCCGCGAGGAACTGGACAAGAAGAACTCCCGCATCGCCGAACTGGAGGCGGAACTGCAGGACGCCCGCGACCTCTCTCGGATGGCCGAGCAGTTCACCGAGGCGATGCTGGACCAGGCCGAGGACTACAACCCCGGCCGGACGGAGCAGGGGAAGATGCGCCGCAAGCGCGAACGCTTCGCCGACGCGCCGGAGGCAGACGGTGAGCCAGCGGCCGACGACGAACAGCCCCCGGAACCGGATGAGACGGCCGACGCGACGTCCGGCGGCGGGTTCGGCGACGCGTTCAGCGCCTTCGCCGAGAACGGGGCCGCGATGAACGGCGGGGGCGGCGGCGAGGCGGCCAGCGGCAGTGCAAGCGACGGTGCGACGACGAACGGCCACGCGCCGGACGCCGACGTCGCGGCCGACGGGGCCAGCGCGGACGACGGCGTGGCGGCCGTGTCGGTCGACGGGCACGCGGACGCCGCCGCCGACGACGAGGCGATTCGCGCGGCCATCGCCGACGCCGTCGACGCCGAACAGGCGGGTTCGGGGGACGACGCTGCTGCCGACGATGAAGCGGCGGACTCGGACGGTCCCGCTGTCTACGCCGACCTGCGGGCCGACATCGCGGAGTTCGAACGGAAGACCCGCCGGATGCTCGCGTACTACCACGAGCAGGGGCCCGGGACGCCGCTGAACGCCCACTTCTCGGCCGGCGGCTCCGGCGACCGGACGGCGGCCTACGCGCGAAACAGGGAGCTCCGGCTCCGCGGGCTGGTCGAGCACGTCGGCCGCGGGAAGTACGATGCCCGGCTGGCGGCGCTGGTCCGGGAGGAGAGCGACCGCCGGCTCGACGACGACGAGGTGGCGTCGGCCGTCTCACGGCTCGAAGCCGCGTTCGCCGACGCCGATAGCGCCTGAATGTCCGGAAAAACTTCTGGTTACAGCAGCGGTTCGACGAGGTCTTCCAGCGCCGCGCGCGGGTCGTCAGCCTTGGCGACGCCGCTGGCCAGCAGGACGCCGCTCGCGCCGAGGTCGCTCGCGGAGACGAGGTCCTCGCCGGTCGAGATGCCCGCGCCACAGAGGACGTCCACGTCGCCGTTGACGCGAGCGGCAGCGTCGACAGCGCCGGTCACGATGTCCGGGTCGGCCTTGCTGACGGGCGTGCCGGTTCCGATGAGTTCGGGCGGCTCGACGGCGACGCCGTCGGGGTCGAGCGCGGCGGCCGCGCCGATCTGGGCCGGGTTGTTCGCACAGACGATGGTCTCCAGGTCCGCTCGGTCGGCCGCGTCGAGCGCGCCGTCGATGTCGGCGAGCTTGAGGCGGTTCTCCGAGTGGTTCAGCAGCGTCCCGACGGCCCCGGCGTCGGCGGCGGCCTCGGCGAGTGTGCTGCCGGTGTGGCTACCGTGTTCGACGGCGCTTACGTGCTGGGCCCACGTCTCGACGCCGGTCTCGGCGACGGCGTCGATGTGGGCGGCCTGCGGGGCGACGGCGACGCGGACGCCGGCGTCGTCGCTCACGTCGGCGGCGGCGGTCGCCACTTCCACTGGGTCACACGGGTACGCCTTCAGATTGACAAGGACGAACATACGAAACGCACCGGTTGCTGTCGGGAAATAGGTTGCGAAGCCGCCGTTTGCCAGTCCCCGACACCCTGCCCTCGTGGGGAGACAATTATTACTGTCCGGGCGAGATACCCAAGGGAGACAAGCCGTGACAGCAGGGGATGACGACACACCGACCGTTCTGATAGTCGAGGACGAACAGCACTTGGCGGACCTGTACACCGACTATCTCTCCGGTCAGTACCACGTCCAGACGGCCTACAGTGGTGAGGAGGGCCTGGAGCTGCTGTCGCCCGACGTCGACGTGGTGCTGCTCGACCGCCGGATGCCGGTCGTCTCCGGCAACGAGGTGCTCGCACAGATAGAGGAGCGGGGGCTGCGCTGCCGCGTCGCGATGGTCACCGCCGTCGACCCCGACTTCGACATCATCGAGATGCGCGTCGACGACTACCTGGTCAAGCCCGTCACCCGCGACGACCTCCGGGAAGTCGTCGACCGACTGTACAAGATACGGGAGTACAACGAGCGCCTCCAGACGCTCACGTCGAAGAAGCTCAAGCGCAACGTCCTCCAGGTCGAGAAGACCCGCCGGGAGCTGGACGACAGCACGCGGTACCAGGAACTCGAAGCCGAAATCGAGACCATCTCGTCGGACGTCGAGTCACTCGCCGACGAACTCGACGTCGAGAAAGACGACCTCCAGCTGTGATCTAGTCCTTCCGCTTTACGACGTCGCCGAGGGTGTACTCGCCGTCGCTGCTGCCGCCGGACCACTCCGTCTCGTCGGCGCTGCCGCCGGCGCTCAGTGAGATGTCGAGCGCGCTTTCGAGCTTCCGCTGGACGTCGTCGCTGGGCAGGGAGTTGCCCTGTTCGAGCTTTCGAATCAGGCTCGCCTTCTCGTTGAGCTGTTTGGCGAGGTCCTCCTGGCTGAGTCCCTGTGCCTCCCGTCCCTCGCGGATGCGCTCGTGGTAATCCTGTGCGATTTCGTCCATCTCGTCGAACATGTCCCGGCGGCGGCCGCCGGACCCGCCACCGCCAGACGAACTCGACGTGGAGGACGAACTCGACGACGATGAGGAAGAAGACGACGTCGAGTACTTCGTCGACGTCGACGACGTCTCCTCCGTCTTGACCTCCGTGCCGAAGTCGGTACACTCGTCGCAGACGTCGAGTTCGGCCCCCTCGATTTTGACGCGGTTGGGAGATGAGACCTCCTTGCCGCACATCTCGCACTGAACCATACCGTCGGCTTGGACGGGCCGCGGTATAAATGGTGCGCTGGCCTAGTCGAGCCCGGCCATCGCGTGATAGAACCGCTGGGCGGCGGTGACGTGGCCGACGACGGCGAAGACGACCAGCAGCCAGCCGACCAGCGTCAGATCCGCCAGCGACGGCCGGACGAACGCCGCGACGCCCGTGACGACGCCCACCAGCGCGAGGCGGTCGGCTCGCCCGAGCAGGCCACCGTAGACGCGGTCGAGCCCGACCGCCTGGGCCTGTGTCCCGAGGTAGGAGGTCATCAGGACGCCGGTGACGGCGGCGATGCCGAGCGCCCACTGCCCGACACCGGCGGCGAGGCCGACGATGATGCCGATGTCGGCGTAGCGGTCGAGGACGTGGTCCAGCAGGTCCCCGCCCGAGGACGCGACGTTCAGTTCCCGGGCGAGCGCCCCGTCCACGAGGTCGAGCCAGCCGTTCAGGAAGACGAGAACGGCCCCGCCGAGATACAGCAGCGGTTCCCGCGCCGCGACGGCGTACACCCCGCCCGCACCGAGCGCAAGCAGGAAGGCGATGACGCTGACGCCGTTTGGCGAGAGGCCGGCCACCTTCGCGGCGCTGACGAACGGGCCGAGCGCGCGGTCGGCCAGCGGGCGGAACTTGTCCAGGGTCATAGCCAGTCGATGTAGGAGACGGTCCCCGCGCTGGGCTCGCGCTCACCGTCCACGACCGCCCGAATCTCGCTCGCTACCTCCTCGGGGGTCCTGTCCGTGGTCCCGATTTCGTACACCGACTCGACGCCGTGTTCCTCGACGGCTTCGCCCAGAATCACGTCGAGGGCCTCGGACTCGGCGTTCTCGTAGGCCTTCGCGTCGTCGTCGCCACGCTCGCGGAGGCGCTCGACGACGGTGTCGGGGTGCGCTCGCAGGACGACGACCCGGTCGGCCTCGAATTGGTGGGCGAGATGGGACTCGAACAGCACGTCATCGCGCCCGTCCAGCCACTCGGATAGCGCGTCGAGGTCGGCGACGAGGCTGCCGCGGTCCTCGTCGACGCCCGTCGAGAACCCCTCGTCCTTGATGACGTCGTTCAGGTGGCACACGTCGAGGTCAGTGTCGAGACGCTCCGTCGCCGTGGTCTTGCCCGTGCCAGGCGTCCCGGTGACGGCGACTCTCACGCCTCGACCACCTCGATGACCTCGTTCAGCACCGAGACGGCGCGCTCGGTGTCCTCGCGCGTGCCGCAGGTGATGCGGATACACTCCGGCAATCCGAACGACGAGCAGTCGCGGATGATGACGCCCCGCTCCTGTGCGGCGTTGGCGACGGCGGAGGCGTCACCCACCTCGGCGAGCACGAAGTTCCCCGCGCCGTCCCAGGTGTGGGCCGCGAGTTCGTCGTGGATGTGCTCGCGGGCCCACGACGCCGTCTCGACGGACCGCTCGACGTGGTCGTCGTCGTCGAGCGCCGCCAGCCCGGCCCGGCAGGCGAGTTCGCTGGCCGAGAAGGGCGTGTTGATGCGGGCGTAGGCGTCGGCCCAGTCCTCGGGAACGACCGCGTAGCCCAGTCGGACGCCCGCCAGCCCGTAGGCCTTCGAGAACGTCCGCAGGAGCGCCACGTCGTCGCGCTCGGCGAGCAGCGGGCGCTTGCTCGGCGTCTCGGTGAACTCCCCGTAGGCCTCGTCGACGACGACGAGGGTCTGCTCGTCGGTCTCCTCGGCGATGGTCCGGACCGCGTCGGTCGTGAACTCCGCGCCCGTGGGGTTGTGCGGGCTGGTGAGGTAGACGATTCGCTCGCCGTTGTAGTCTTTCAGGACTGTGTCGGCCGTCTGGGCGAAGTCGTCGGCCTTCGAGAGCGTGTACTCGTTGACTCCGCCGTGGTGGTAGCGGGCGCTCATCGCGTAATATGCGAAGCCCGGCGACGGGACGAGCACGTCCTGGCCGGGGTCGAGCATCGCGCGGGCGAGACAGTCCAGCGCGCCGTCGCCGCCGTTGCTCAGCCACACCTGCTCCGGCGTCACGTCCCACAGCCCCGCCAGTTCGTCGACGAGGTCGGCGTGGGAGGCCTTCGGGTAGGAGTGCATCCGCTCGGCCGCCCCGCGGATTGCCTCGACGGCCTTCGGGCTCGGCCCGTACATGTTCTCATTCGACGCCAGCTTCACCATGTCGTCCGGGTCGAGACCGAGTTCCCGGGCGACCTCCTCGATGCCGCGACCTGCCCGGTAGACAGTGTGAGCGGAGAGGTCCCGTGGTTCCATGGCTGTGCAAAACGGACGGGACGGCTTAAGCGTGCTCACATCGGGCGTGGGCGTCGTTCGGCGGCCGTTCTCGCACGGAAATCGGCCAGTCTCACCCGTCGCCGACGGGTGAGCCACTGACTGGCACGCTCCCCGTCGAAGTCCTGCTAGCCAGCGATAATGAGCGTTACGGTGGGTCGCCTGGGGTCACCGAAAACGGTAACACACCATAGGTCCTGATAGCGTCCAATGCCGCTTCTCATCGATATTCGGAAGCTCACACTCATCACGCGGCTCATCCAGGACGGGGCCGAGCAGGTCGCCGACTCGCTTGCCACGCTGGCCGGCGTCGACGCAGCCGTCGAGATAAAGAGCCTCTCGTTCGTCCAGCCGGAGGACATCGCTACCGAGATGGGCCAGGGCACCATCTACAGCGCCCGCGTCCGGCTGACTGAGCCGCCCTACGGCGTGTTCCTGATGACATTCGAGACGGAGACGGCCGCCGAAATCGCCGAGCTGATGACCGGGTCCAGCGTCGACGACGGGTTCACGCAACTCCACGAGTCCGCGCTCCAGGAGATGTGCAACATCCTCACCTCGGGCTTTATCGACGGCATCGCGAACACGCTGGACGCGACCATCAACATGGGGACGCCGACGGTCGTCCAGGACGACGCGACCGAAATCGCCGACAAGGCCCTCTCGCACGTCCGCCGAGACTCCCTGACCATCGTCCTCGACTCGCTGGTCGACATCAAGGAGAGCGACGTGGCGTTCTCGCTCCGCATCTTCCTCATCCCCGACCCCGGCTCGTTCGTCCACCTCATCGACCAGTTGGACTACGACACGGACCGCGAGACGCACATCTCGGCCGATACCGACGCGGTCAGGGAGATGGACATGTCCGGTGACGCGGACGCCCTCGACGCTTTCGACACCTCCGAGTGACCGCGTCGAACCCACGACGTTGAAGGGGGTCGCGTCCAACCGCCGCATATGAGTGTCGTAAACGCGGCTGTCTTCGGGGTCCACCTGATATTCGCCGCGCTGTGGGCTGGCACCGTGTTGTTCATGACCTACGCCGTCCTCCCGACGGCGCTGAACGGCGACTCGTCGCCGGGGCCGCTATCGGCGATTACCGGGAAGCTCCGGACCGTTTCCCGGACGAGCGCCCTGCTCCTGTTTCTGACCGGCGGCCATCTGGCGGCGACCCGCTACACCGCCGAGTCGCTGACGGGGACCGGTCGGGGCCACCTCGTCATCACGATGATAGTCCTGTGGTTCGTCCTGGCCGGCCTCGTCGAAGTCGGTGCGTCGAAGCTCAGCGAGGGCTTCGACCAGCAGAAGGTCCGCGAACCGGCCCGGAACGCGCGCCCGTTCCTGCTCGGGGCGTCCGCCGTCGCAATCCTGCTCCTGCTCGACGCCGGCGCGATTCTCGGCCTGTACTGAACGCCGACCGTTTCGGGCGTCACACTGGCGGGTAACAGCAGATACAAACCGCTGTCCTGCATATCGGAACCCAATGTGGCCGTGGGGACACCTCGCCGTCGCCTATCTCGTCTACGTCGGCTACGCCCGCTCTGACCCGAGCCGTCGCCAAACCGCGGGGACGCTGACGGCGCTGGCCGTCGGGTCGCAGTTCCCGGACCTGATTGACAAACCGCTCGCCTGGACGCTCGGCGTCCTGCCGTCGGGGCGGTCCCTCGCCCACTCGCTGTTCACCCTCCTCCTGCTCGCCGTGGTCCTGCACCGCGTCGCCGCGTGGTATCGCCGAACGGACCTCTCGGTTGCGTTCACTCTCGGCGCGTTCGAGCACACGCTGACGGACATGAGCCCGACGGCGGTGGCCGGGCTACTCGGCGGCGACCTGACGCAGGTCCAGTGGCTCCGGTTCCTGGTCTGGCCACTCCGGCCACCGCCGCCATACGCCAACGATACCTCCTTCGTCGAGCAGTTCGCGTCGCTCTCCGTCGAGCCGTACGTCCTGTTCCAGTTCGGGCTGTTCGGCCTCGCCGTCGCCGTGTGGCTCGTCCAGGGCGCGCCCGGACTCCGGTCGGTCACTCGGCGAAGCAAGGCTTTGGTCGCGGCGGTTTCCGACTAGAGCCGCTCGGACACGTGGTCGGCGCACTTCAGCGCGAGCGCGGCGATGGTCAGCGTCGGGTTCATCGACCCGGCGGTGACGAACACCGACGAGGACGCGATAGCGAGGTTCGCCACGTCGTGGGTCCGTAGCTGTGGGTTCACGACGCTCTCTTCGGGGTCTGTCCCCATCCGCGTCGTCCCCATGTGGTGGTACGCCGGGCCGGTGTTTTCCGGCCCGACCGTCCAGGAGACGTCGACGCCGAGCTCGTCCAGAATCGCGTGCTGAATCTCGTTCGCCCGCGAGAGCGACCGCTCCAGCCGGTCGCCCCACGACCACTGGACGTCCGGCACCGGGTTCCCGTGGTCGTCCGTCGTCGAGGCGTCCAGCGTCACGCGGTTCCCCTTCCGCGGCGGCTGGCCGACCAGCCCGCCCATGGCGATGCTGTTGCCGTAGGCGTCCCGGAGGCTCGACAGCAGGGTGTCGCCCCACTCCTCGCCGGAGAGGGCGAGTTCGACCGGCGACGGGCCGGCGTAGTTCAGGAACTCCAGTTTCAGCGGCGACAGCGCCCCGTCGGCGGCCGCGACCAGCGTCTCGCCGTCCGCGACCCGCTCGACCGCCTGACCGGGGTCGTCGTAGAACTGGTGGCACTCGCTCGTGAGGAAGCCGACGTGGTTCTGGCGCGTCTCGCGGTCGAGCGTGCCGCCGGCCCCGGCAAACAGGTGGTCCATGAAGTAGTGGCCGACCAGCCCGGACCCGTTCGCCAGCCCCTCGGGATGGTTCTCGGTCGCCGACAGCAGGAGGAGCCGCGGCGTCTCGACGCCGCCCGCCGCGACGACGAACTCGCGGGCCGTCTGGCGGTGTTCGGTCCCGTCTGGCGTCGCGTACACGGCCGCCTCGACGCGGCCGCCGCTGTCGGTTTCCAGGCGCTGGACCGGCACGCGGTCGAGGACTCTGGCCCCCTCGGCTTCGGCGTCCTCGATGTGGACGCTTGCGTCGTATTTCGCCCCCGAGGGACAGACCGGCTGGCAGGTCCCGTAGCCGACGCAGGGCCCCCGGCCGTCGTAGGGCTCTGAATTGCGGGCGTTGGGGACGGAGTGCATCGTGATGCCCAGCCGCTCGCAGGCCTCGGCGAACAGCGAGTCGCTGTACGACGGCGGGAATCCGGGCAGAGGATACGCGCCGTCCCGCGGCGGCGCGAAGGGGTTGTCCGCGTCGCCGGCGACCCCCAGCGCCCGCTCGGCGTCGGCGTAGTACGGCCGCAGGTCGTCGTAACCGATGGGCCACGCGGGGTCGTCGGTGTCGTGGCTCCCGTCGAAATCCGACGGGTGCAGCCGCATCACCATCCCCTGCCAGTGCAGCGTCGACCCGCCGACGCCTTTCACCCGGGCGACGTTCAGCGGGTAGTACTGCTCGCCGCTCGCGCTGAAGGCGTCGCGGTCGCCGCCCATCCCCCAGACGGAGCCGTGGTCGCCGGGGCGAATCGCCGCCTCCATCTGCTCGTCGCGCCGCTCCCTGTCGAACCGCGGCCCGGCCTCCAGCACGACCACGCGCTGCCCCTCGCTGGCGAGTCGGCTCGCGACGAGTGCGCCTGCCGGGCCGGCACCGACGACGCACACGTCCGCCCGGTCGGACGGCTCCCGGTCCATCTCAGCAGGAGTTAGGCAAGCCTAAACTTATACGTTGGCATCTCAAGTGCTGTGCGTGACCTTCCTGATTAGAATCCACTCACGCCGGTTCGCTCACTTCGGTCGCTGCACGGGCGTGGCGGGAGTGAGCAAACGCTGAGCGTTTGCGAGCTACGCCACGGCCGCGAGTGTGTTTCGAGCGGACGCGAGAAACCACGAAGCGGGCGTGGCGGGATTCGAACCCGCGTTCTAGGGGTTAGGAACCCCTCGCCCTGGTCCACTAGGCCACACGCCCTATCGGGTGGTCGCTTGAGCGGTGAAAAGCCCTTTCGTTATCACTACGGGACGCTGAAAACGGAGAAGTGGCCGGGTTACGTCTCGGTCTCTTTCGTCGTCTCGGTTGCCTCGGTCGTGTCGACGGCGTCGCTCCCCTCGGAAGCACCGCCATCGCGCATCTCTTCGAGTTCCTGCTCGACTTCCTCGCGCCCCTTCTGGAACTCGCCCATGGCTTCGCCGGTCGACCGCGCCAGTTTCGGAATCTTGTTCGCCCCGAACAGCAGGACGGCGATGAGGAGGATGACCATCATCTCCGTCGTCCCGGGCATCCCCGGGAACAGTACTCCGGATGTCCCTAACATTGTGTCCGAAGGTTACGTGGTTGCTATTATAACCTTTTTGCTCAGGAGGGTCCTGCAGGCGACTCACCACCGTCAGTCTACACCGGCATCGTAGCGACCCCGCCATCGCGTTCTGGCGGAGCACGAGAGGCGAGAGCGCCGAGCAACCGTCCGGAACGGATGCGAGACACAGGCCCCTCTGGGTGGCGGTGGAACGGCCCCGCCGGGAACCGACGGCGGGGCCCGGTGGGGGATGTGGGCGAATCGGGGTGGACCGGAAGCGGCGAGACCAGACACCGCGTCTCCGGCATCGTCGGCGCGGTAGGCACGTCAACAGGTGGACCGCGACATGTCCACGGAACCAGGTGGTGGCTGTGGGGGTTGTGGTGACACGATGTCCGTGGCCATGTCTGCGTGCGTGGTCTGTTCGGGTGCGGGTGTGTGCCCGCATCCGCGACGACACGGGACTGTTAGTTTATTATCCGTCGGTTAAACCGCCGTTTACCGGCGGTGTGTACCCCCCGACCTATAACTGCCGTCGGGCGCTTGGGGACACCGGATGCCGGCCGACAGTCACACGATGGAAGTCAGGAGCGGGCAGGAGGTAACGATTCGACCGATAAAACCCGTCGGCGAGGACGTCGTTCGGGTCGACGTGGAGGCCGACGGCGTGTGGCGACTCGACGTCACGCGGGAGGGCGAAATCGCGGACGTCGTCACGACCCGGGACGCGGACGGGACGCTCGCGGACCGCGAACTGCCGGAGTGGATAGACGAGGTCACGGCGAAGTTCGCGCAGTTCTGACAGCCGCCGAACTCGTCCGGGTCGGAAAGGGTTTTACCTGCCACGACCCAGGTCGCCACTATGGTATCAGTCGGCGACGTTGCGCCCGATTTCACGGCACCGATAGCAAACGGCGACATCGACGAGGTAACGTTGTCCGAGGCCGTCGCGGACGGCCCCGTCGTCCTCGCGTTCTTCCCGGGGGCGTTCACCAGCGTCTGCAGCCACGAGATGAACACGTTCCAGGACCGACTGGACGAACTCACCGAGGCGGGGGCAACGCTGTACGGCGTCAGCATCGACACGCCGTTCTCACAGAACGCGTTCCGCGACGAACTGGGGCTGGAGTTCGACCTCGTCAGTGACTCCGGACGCGAGATAGTCGACGCCTACGACATCTCGATGGACTTCGAGGCCCTCGGCGTCCCGAACGTCGCCAAGCGGGCCGTCTTCGTCGTCGACGAGGACCTGGAAGTCACGTACGCCTGGGTCAGCGACGACCCCGGCGTCGAACCGGACTACGACGAGGTCATCGACGCCGCCACCTGAGCGGTGGGGGATTTTTCGCGGTGGACCGTCTGGGTAGTCGTATGAGCGTCGACAGAGACGACACCAGCGGCCGTATCTACGACCCCGAGGCGGACCACGCGTTCCCTGACGGACGGCTGAACGCCGTTCTCGACACCGTCACGACCGACGAGGAGATTCAGGCGTACCTCGACGCACAGAACATCAATCCCGTCGCCCGCAAGCGGTACAACGACCACGGCGCGAAACACATCGACATCGTCCGGAACCGGGCGCTGTGCCTGTACGACCTCCTCAAGCAGGGGGGCGTCGAGTTCAACGGCGCGGCCGACCACGGCCTCGACGAGGCGGACGAGGCCGTCATCATCGCGCTGGCGACGACGCTACACGACATCGGGCACGTCGTCCACCGCGATTCGCACCCGTACTACTCGATTCCGCTGGCGGCCGACATCCTCGACGACGTCCTGCCGGAGTTCTACGATGTCCGCCGGGCGGTCCAGGTAAAGGGGGAGGTGCTCCACGCGATTCTCTGTCACCACACCGAGGAGACGCCCCTGACCCTGGAGGCCGGCGTCGTTCGCGTCGCCGACGCCCTGGACATGGAGCGTGGCCGCTCCCGGATTCCGTACAAGCGCGGCGGCCGCGGCATCGACACCGTCTCCAGCCAGGCCATCGAGACGGTGACGCTGACCACGGGCGAGGACTACCCCGTCCTCGTCGAGATTGCGATGAACAACGCGGCCGGCGTCTATCAGGTCGACAATCTCCTGAAGGCCAAGCTCAGGGACTCGGGCCTGGAGGAACACGTCCGCATCGTCGCGCTCAACACCCGGGAGGACGGCAACCAGATAGTCGAGCGAATCGAACTCTGAGCCCGACCGACACAACGGTTTTGTACCGTGCTTCCCTAGCTTTGCGTATGAGTCTCACACCCATGGATGAGCCACGGGGTGTCCGGTGTCGGACGGCCGACGGCGACGTGCCGCCCCCCTCGTTGCTGGCACGGGCCAGACACCGGGTGCGCTCAGCCATCGAGACCACTTCGCTCGGGGAGCGATGCCTCCAGTGGCTCGACACGCGTGGTCGAGACAAGCCACAGTCGAAGGTCCACACCGACGGGTTCGCCGACGACGTGGTCGTGCCCCCCGAGTGCCCGTCGGTCGGTGACCTCCCGACGCGGTCACGACCGTTCACCTACCCGACGCGGAACCACGCGGAGACCAACACGGTCGACCTCATCGCTATCGAGTCCGGCGACCGGCTGACGGTGACACATCCCGACAACGCGGAGGCGAAGATTTCCTCGGACGTGTGGGAGCCCGTCGAGCAGTAGGCCTCGGTACTCCTTCGCTACTCGCTGTCCGACCAGCCGACGAGTCGCGACCGGCGGGGTCAGAAATCGTACTGCGCGATGTTGCCGGAGCCACAGGCCGGACAGGTGGCGTCGTCCGTCTCGATGGTGGTTCCACAGCGCCGACACTCGAGGTGCGACCGCTGTCGACTCCCCACGACACGGCGTAACCGCTCAATCATACTGTTCGACAGGAGGCCGGGGGTCATATAGCCGGGCAATTCGCGGTGAAAGTGAAAACCGCAAGACTGGACGGGCTTTCCGGCGGCCTCGTCAGCCGAGCGTCAGACGCCGCGGTCCCGCCCGACGGGCTATTCGCTACTGGCGCGGCTGTCCTCCCGGTCCCGCTTGCCGGACGCGTACAGGAGCGCCACGAACAGTCCGACCGCGAGCAGCCACCCCACTGCGAGCCAGAGCACCATCGACAGGACCCCACTCCCGAACATGGGCGACACGTGCCCTCGCCGGGCAGTTAAGTAGTGACTCCGTATCCGGGCCGAGCCAGCGTAACGCGGCGTCTTATCGCTCCTGCGGCGTCGTAAGTCAGTCCCTACGTCGGCCACTGTACCCGCGGGAACTACCGGACTGTCGGGCGACTGGTCCCGGCCGCTCGCTCGCCGAGTGACGCCCAGACGTTTTTGTCCGGGCCGCCGTAGCCACGCCCGATGACGGGAAGAGCTGCGGCCGAGCCCACTGTGACGACGTTCACGTCGACCGTTGACCGTGTTGAGGCAACCGACGTCGTGCTCTCGGAGACGTACTTTTACGCCGAGGGCGGCGGCCAGCCGGCCGACCGGGGCACACTCGGCGGCGTCGAAGTCGTCGACGTGCGACACCGGGACGGGGAAATCGTCCACGAACTGGCCGAACCGCCGACTTTCGAGCCGGGCGAGTCGGTCGAAGGCTCCGTCGACGCGGCGTTTCGGACCTACTGCATGCGCGCCCACACGGCCAGTCACGTCCTCTACGGCGCTGGCCGCCGGGTGTTAGCGGACCTCGGCTACGGCGGCTTCGACATCAGCGCGACAGTCCCGGACGAGGACGGCGACGACGACTTCGGCCCCGCTGTCGGCGGAAAAGTGCGAGTGGACTTCGAGACGACCACCGAAATCGACGACGGGACGCTCGCGGAACTCGAACGGCTGACCAACCGCGCTGTCTGGGAGTCCTACGACGTGACCTGGGAGCAAATCCCACGCGACGAGGCGCTGGGCCGCGACGACATCGCGTTCAACACCAAGACAGAGGAGGGAATCGAGGGCGAGACGGTCCGGGTCGTCACCATCGAGGACTGGGACGTGGCGGCCTGCGGCGGGACACACGTCGGGAACACGCGCGAAATCGGGCCGGTGGCGGTGCTTTCGCGGTCGAACCCCGGCGAGGGGCTGACCCGCGTCGAGTTCGCCGTCGGCCCGCGGGCGATTCGCCAGCGGGCGACCGAACACGAGCAGTCCAGGCGGGCCGCACGAGCGCTGGATACGAACGTCGCAGAACTCCCGGACGCTGTGACGGCCCTGCAGTCAGAGCGCGACGACCTCCGGGACACCGTGGCGACGCTCCGGGAGCGCCTCGTCGACGCCCGCGTCGCTGACCTGCGGGACGACGCCGTCGAGGCGGACGGACAGCGGTGGCTCGTCGGCACCGTCACCGGACTCGACGCGAACGGGCTGGCCGACCGGGCCGAGCGCGCCGTCGGCGACGCCGTCGACGTGGCCGCGCTGGTGGCCGACGACGGGCAGTACGTGGGCGTTGCGACGACCGGCGACGTCGACGCCGGCGAGGTGGTCGACCGCGTGACCGCGGAGTTCGGCGGCGGTGGCGGCGGACGGCCGACCGTCGCACAGGGCGGCGGACTCGACGCCGACGGTGGCGACGTCGTCGCGTTCATCCGTGACACGGCGGCCGACGGCGGCGACTGACCTCAGTCCCCCCGCCCCGGCGTCCCGCCGAACCGCGCGAGTTCGTTCCGCAGCGCGTCCCGCTTCAACAGCCCGAACCCGACGAGGATACAGGCGAACCCGACGCCCGTGTAGACCGTCGGCGTCTCGCCGAGGAACAGCAGTCCGGTGGCGGCGGCGACGACCGGCGCGGCGTAGGAGACGAGGTTGATTTCGATGGGGCCGAGCCGCTCCAGCAGGTCGAAGTAGATGAGAAAGCCCAGCGCGCTGGCCACGACGACCAGATACAGCAGGGCCACCACGGCCTCGGCGGTCCACTGGACGTCGGCGACCGACTCGGAGGCACCGAGGCTCACGCCGTGCATGAGCGCCGCACCGAGCAGCATCGACCACGCCTCCATCGTCTCGATTTCCAGGTCGTCGTCGAACCGGCGGGTCAGCACGCTCCCGAGGGCGAATGACGCGGCCGCGAGAAATACCAGAAACAGCGACACGGTCCGTGGGTCGAGGAGGTTCCCCGGGTCGGGGTCGCTGAGGACGCCGACGCCGACGAAGCCGACGAGCAGGCCGACGGTGCCAAGCGCCGTGAGCCGCTCGTCCGGGAGGAACGCCCGCGCGAACCCGGTCGTGAGAATCGGCGAGAGGCTGACGACGATAGCGGCGGCGGCGCTCGTGGTCCCCTGCTCGCCGACGAACAGGAAGCTGTGGTACGCCGCAATCAGCAGCGAGCCGCCGATACCCACGACGACCCAGTCGGCGCGACTCCGGGGCACCCACTGGTCGGTGGCGTACACCGCGTAGCCGAGCATCACCAGTCCGGCGAGGTCGTACCGAAACGCCGCGAACAGTATCGGCGGGAAGTACTCCAGCCCGGCCTTGATGGCGGTGAAAGCGCTCCCCCAGGCGATAGCGAGCGCGACGAAGAGGACGGCGTTGCGGAACCGCATCGGCCGTCAGTCGGTCGCCTCGCCGTCGTCGTCCGGCTCGTATGTCTCCGCGATGGCGTCGAGTGCCTCGTGATGTTCCGTCGTGTGCGGGGCGGTCAGCGGCGAGACGCTGACCTTCCCGTCGACGACGGCGCGGCGGTCGGTCCCCTCGGGGTCGGGGATGTCGCCCTCGGCCATGTGTTCCCAGATGCGGTCGTGGAGGGTCACTGCGTCGCCCTCCCTGACCGCGTCCATCTCGTAGACCCGGGACGGTCGCGTGACGGCCATCTCCGCGTCGCCCCACTCGGCGACGGGGGCGTTGACGTTCAGGTAGTCACACTGCTCGAACACGCCGGCACCGACGGCGTGGTCGGCCAGGTAGGTCGTCGCCTTGACGGCCTCGCCGTAGCTGTCGCCGTTGGCCTCGATGTCGGCGAAGGCGGCGTCCTCGCGGACCGGGATGTACATCGAGACGGCCATCGCAGGCACGTCGAAGAAGGTGGCCTCGACGGCGGCGCTGACGGTGCCCGAGCGGCCGAGGACGTACGCGCCGAGGTTCGCCCCGCGGTTACAGCCCGCGACGACGAGGTCGGCGTCGGTGACGAGCGCTTCGAGCCCCGCCACGACGCAGTCCGAGGGGGTCCCCTCGACGGCGTAGCCGATGTCGTGCTCGTGGACGGTCACTTCGTGCGAGATGGCCCGGCCGACCGCGCTCTGGTCCTCCGCCGGGGCGACCGCGGTCACGTCGCCGACCGTCGAGAGCCCGTCGTACAGCGCGCGCAGACCGGCGCTCTCGATGCCGTCGTCGTTCGTCAGCAGAATCGTCGGCTCGTCCATACCCACCGTCGGGCCGTCCCCGAGAAAAGCCCACCGCTACCGGGCCCGGTCGACGACCGTCTCGCCGTCAACGACGACGTTGTAGGCCTCCTCGTCGTCGTTCCAGAGCACCAGGGCGTTCTCGAAGGACAGCAGGTCGCCGTAGTCGGCCGTCCGGAGGTCCTCGTTCAGTATCGACGGCTCCGTGAGGACGGCGAAGTGGTCGACTTTCTGGCTCCCGTCGCCAAGCAGGAACAGCGGGTTCGCGCCCTCCCGCTCGGCGAGGTCGTGGCTGAGTTTGACCCCGAGGAAGTTCACCCGGTCGGTGACGTAGTTCTCGGCGTCGGCCATCGGCGCGTGGATGCCCCGGTCCGGCGTCACGTCGTGCTTTCGCTTCCCGTCGGTGCGCAGGACGCTGTAGGCGAACTGTACGTCCGTGTTGACGAACTCGCCCGTGCCGCCACCGGCGTCGTCGAGGCGCTTTTGCATCGTCGGGACCGCGATGTCCGGCTTGCGGTCGAAGGACCACGACTCGCCGTCGGGCGATTGGTGTGGCCAGAGCCGCACCGTCGGCGCGTACACCGTCGCCGGGCCGCCGTCGGCCACCTCGCGCTCGACCGTTCGGAGCTGTATCGCCGTGTTGCGGTCGGCCGGGGCCAGCGCCAGTAGCGTCCCGTCGTCGGCGAGCGCCTCGACGTACCGGTAGAGCGTCGCCGCCGCGTCGTCGAGTTCGCTGAGGACGTTCGAGAAGACGACGAGGTCGTACCCGGTGTCGCCATCCCCGTCCCCAGTCCCACCACTGCCGTCGCCTCCGAACGGCGACGCCGGGTCGAACGCCTCCGCCGTCTCCCGGTGAATCTCCCAGCGGACGTTCCCGCCGCTGTCTTCCAGGAGGTGCTCTAGCACGTCCGCGGCGGCGCTGGGTTCGACAGCGTGGTAGTCGAGCAGGGCGTCGTCGGGGAGCAGGTCCCGCAGGGCCAGCGCCGGGCCGCCGACGCCGGCCCCCACGTCCAGCACCCGGAGCTGCGAGGGGAGCAGGCCGTCCGCGGCGAGGGCCGCGAGGACGTACTTCGCCACGGCGTAGTAGTCCGGCAGGTGATACACCGCGTAGCCAAGCGCCGTCAGTTCGTCGTACTCGACGGCCTGCCCGCGGAGATACCGCTCCTTGATGTCGCGGATGCGCTCGCGGAGTTGGTCGCCGCTCTCGCCGCTGTCCCACTCCAGCCCGCCCCACTCCGTCAGCAGGTCCAGCACCGCCTGCTCGTAGCGGTCGGGGAACCGCTCGACGCCGTGGAAGTCAACCGAAAGCCGTTTCTCGGGGGCCGGGACGAAGGTCCCGTCCTCGCGCTCGACGAGTCCGAGGTCGAACGCCTCCTCGCGGAGCACCTGCCGCACGACGGCGGGGTGGGGCTGGCCCTCGACGTACTCCTGTAGCTCCTCGGGGTCCAGCGGCCGGACGTTCCGGAGGTACTGGGCGTTCTCGCGTATCTGCCGGCGTGTGTCCTGGTTCATGAGAGTCGCTCGTACAGCTGTTCGAAGGTGTCCGCGTCGGCGTCGGCGAGTTCCCTGGCCGCGTCGGCCACGGCGTCCGCGCCGTCGAAGGCGTCCTGGATGTCGGCGTACACCCGCGGGTCGCCGCCGGTGACCTGCTCGACGAGGTCGAACAGGCCGGCCGAGACCGGCGTCTGGAACCGGTCGGGCACGTCGTCGTCGACCATCGCGAACGCGAGCACGGCCACGTGGGCGCTGGCCTGGACCGTCTCCATGGCCTCGTCGTGTTCGGCCGCCGTCGTCTCGAAGCAGTTGTTCCCGGCCGCGGCGAGGGCGTCGACGACGGCCTCCGTCTCGGGACCCGGTGCGTCGGCGACGACGGCGACGTTGCCGGGCGCGTTCTCGGGGGCGAACAGCGGGTGGAGGCTCAGCCGCTGGCCGTCGGGCACGGCCTCGCGCATCGCCGCGATGGGGGCCGCCATGCTCCCGGTCACGTCGACGACCGCGCCCGTGGCGAGCGGCGCGAACTCGTCGATGGCCGCCCCGGCGACGGGCATCGGCACCGCGACACAGACCACGTCGAAGGTCTCGCTGGCGTCGTTTTCGACTGCGCGCCCGCCGACCGCGTCAGCGGCGGCTTCGGCGGCCGACTGGTCGACATCGGCGAAGGCGACGGACGCGTCGGCGCGGGTCCGGACTGTGCGCGCGAACCACCGGCCCATCGCGCCGGCACCGACGACGAGGACGTTCATCGGCCCAGCGTAGCCCGGCCCGTCTCAAAAGCCGTTCGGTCACACGCCCGACCGGCGGGGCACCGCACGTGACGATGCCCGGGTAGACAGCCGTCGAATCGCCCGCCGTGATACGGTTTCCCCTCCTAAACGCTTATCTGTCGGCCCTGAGAGAACGGTGACATGAAGCGCGTTCGATTCCGTGATACCGCGGGGAACGTCCGGGGGGGCCGCTGGACCGTCGAGGACGGCGAGCCCGTCGTCACCGCCGCCGCCGGACCGTACGGCCGTATCGCCTTCGGCGACGAGTCCTACGACCCCGACGAGGTGGACATCCTGCCGCCCTGCGAGCCGACGAAAGTCGTCTGCATCGGGCGAAACTACGCCGACCACGCCGAGGAGATGGACTCGGACCTTCCGGACCGGCCGATGCTGTTTCTCAAAGCGCCAAACGCCATCGCGTCCCACGGCAAGCACCTCACGCTGCCCTCGGGGAAAGAACGCATCGACTACGAGGCCGAACTCGGGGTCGTCATCGGCGAGCAGTGCAAGAACGTCAGCGAGTCCGGCGCGATGGACGTGGTCGCGGGCTACACCTGCGTCAACGACATCTCGAACCGCGACGACCAGCGCCAGGAACAGAACTGGGTCCGCGGGAAGGCCTTCGACAACGCCTGCCCCATCGGCCCGCTCGTCGCCACGCCCGAACACGTCCCCGAGGACGCCAGCATCGAACTCCGGCTCAACGGCGAGACGAAACAGTCCTCCTCCCGCGAGCACCTCATCTTCTCGGTCCCCGAACTCATCGCGGAGATAACCTCGTACATGACCCTAGAGCCCGGCGACGTCATCGCCACGGGCACGCCGGAAGGCGTCGGCCCGATGGAAGACGGTGACGAGGTCGAGGTCGAAATCGAAGGCGTCGGCACGCTCAAACACAGCGTCAAGATTCCGTAGGCCGACGACGCCCGCGGCGTTATTCTACGACGACCGCGCCCCGCATCCCGAGTCCCTCGTGTGGTTTACATGAGTACAGGTGGGTCCCGGACTCCTCGAAGGTGTGTTCGTACGCGCTGTCCCCCTCGGCGACGAGGTCGGAGTCAAGCGGCCCGTCACCCTTCGAGACGACGTTGTGCGGGCCGCCGTGGCCGGTCCAGTCCCACCGGACGGTCGTGCCGGCCGCGACTCGCAGTGCGGGCGGGTCGAACGCGAACCGGCCACCGTTGCCGTCCGCGCCGGTCGTGACCGTCACGGTGCTGGCGTCGGTGCGGTCGGCGATGGTGCCGTCGAAGTTACTCGACGCCACGAGCCACTCGTCGACCGCTTCGTTGCCCGAGGACGGCGGCTCTCTGACGAGAACTGCACCCTGCATGCCGTCCTCGCGGTGCGGTTCGGAGACGTAGCGGTACTCGCCGGGCTCCTCGAAGAAGTACCGGTACCCCGTCCCGGGCTGGGCGTTCGTCCGCCCGCTGTCGAAGGGGCCGTCGAGGGCGACCACGTTGTGCTGGCCGCCGTGGCCGGTCCAGTCCCACCGGACGAGCGTCCCCGGCGGGACCTCGATGACCGGCGGGTCGAAGGCCAGGCCGTCGTCCGTCTCTTCGCCGACCATCACCGTCGGCCGGGCGGCGGGGCCAAAGCGGGCAGGCTCGCCGTCGTAGCCGTTGGCGTCGTCGAGCCAGTCGTCGAGGGATTCCGGCGTCGGCTCGGGCGTCGCCGTCCCGGTCGCGGTTCCGCTGTCGGCGGCTGCGTCCGACCCCACGGCGGAGACACAGCCGGCGGTGGCGGCGAGTGCTGTCAACCCTGTGCTCGCGAGGAACTGTCTGCGGGTGGAGGGCAGTCGCATGGCACGCTAGCCGTTCTCACCCCGTGATACAAAAGGGGGTGTCTCCTTTCCAGATTCTGGAAACGAACGGTCGCCCTTTATCCGACGGTGGTTTATATACTGGACGGCATCCGGAGGCCGACGCTTGGGTATCGAAGGTCGTCGGTCATCCACAGGTTTCACGTCGCTGCCCCGTCATATCGGGACCGAACCGCCCGCAGAACCGCCCCCCTGAGAGGCTCCCCGTGGCACACAACGACGCGAGCGAGACGCAGGCCCTGTTCGACGCCCTCGCCGACCCTGACTGTCGTGACATCCTCAGGGTACTCGACGAGCCGCTGCCGGCGAAAGCGGTCGCCGCGGCCTGTGACCTGCCGCAGACGAGCACCTACCGGAAGCTCGAACAGTTGAGCGAAGCCGACCTGGTCGCCGAGGAGACGGACGTGCGCGCCGACGGGCACCACGCGACGGCGTACGTCCGGGACTGTGGCGGCGTGTTCGTCGGAGTCGACGAGGACGGTGCCTTCGACGTCGACGTTCTGCCGGCCGACGAGCGGCCCAGCGACCGGCTCGCGCTCCTGTGGTCACGCGTCAGCGAGGAACTGTGACTGGAGACGTGTCACTCGCCGTCGGGTTCGCTACCCGCCGCTCCGCACTGGGCGGAAAATAAACGCCACCGGCCGCGTTACTCGACGACGACCGCGCCGACCATCCCGAGCGCCCGGTGGGGCACGCAGTTGTAGAGGTAGGTCCCGCTCTCCTCGAACGTGTACTCGTAGGTGGTCCCTTCCTCCGCGACGGCCGACCCCGAGTCCAGCGGCCCCTCGCCCTCGGAGACGACGTTGTGGCCGGCCCCCTGGCCGGTCCACTCCCAGACGACCGTCGTTCCGGTCGAGACGTTAATCGCCGGCGGGTCGAAGGCGAACGCGCCGCCGTTGCCCTCGGCGCCGACGGCGACGGAGACCTCGTCTTGGTCGGTCAGCACGACCATGGAGCCGTCGAAGTTCGACGAGTCGCCGACGTAGTTCGCCACCTCTTCCGGCGCTTCGGCGGTCTCCATTCCACCGCCGCTCTCCGTCGTCTCGGCCTCGGTAGCTTCGGCGTCCCCGTCGCCGCCGTCGCTACTACCGCCATCGCCGCCGGACCCGCCACAGCCAGCGAGTAGTCCAGCGCCCGATACGGCCGCAGTAGTGCGGATGAACGTCCGCCTGTCGAGGTCGTCCAACATGCGTCCGAATTTACGACTGTGTACTTATAAGCGGGTCGTTTCTGTCGCTTGTCGAGGAACAATAACCGGGGATACGAGGCCGTGTGGTGACGGGATACCGACACAGTTCGGACGGGGATTGATGCGGGCGCGGGCCCTCGATACACCCGATGGGAGTGTCCGTTCACAGATGACTGTCTGGCTCCGCGGCGACCATCTCGTCCGGCGCTCCGGCCCCGTCGCTCGGCGACCTGACGAACCGGTGCTCCTGCTAGAGGCGTCGTCGTTCGCTCGCAAACTGCCCTACCACCCGCACAAGCTGGTCCTGCTGTTCAGCGCGATGCGGCACTTCCGCGACGACCTCCGGGCCGACGGCCGGACGGTCCGGTACCGTCGAGCGGAGACCTTCGAGGACGGGCTGGCGGAACACTTCGATGGGAATCCGGGCGACACGCTCGTGACCCACCGGCCCCAGACCGAGTCCGCGCAGGCCCGACTAGAATCGCTGGTGGCCGACGCCGGCGGCACAATCGAGTTCGTCCCAGACGAGCGGTTCCGCTGTTCCCCCGCCCAGTTCGACGAGTGGGCCGGGGACGGGCGCTACCGCCACGAGGACTTCTACCGGTTCATGCGCCGGGAGACTGGCTACCTGATGGCGGACGGCGACCCCGTCGGCGGCGAGTGGAACTACGACGACCAGAACCGGGAGACGCCGCCCGAGGGCTGGACGCCGCCGGACCCCCCGCGGTTCGAGCCCGACGACGTGACCCGGAACGTCGTCGAGTGGGTCGAAACGACCTTCGAGGGGAGTTACGACGAGCGGCCCTACGGCGGCGACTGGGCCGACCCCGAGCCGTTCCGCTGGCCGGTCACCCGCCGGCAGGCCGTTCGGGCGCTGGACCACTTCGTAACGCACCGGCTCCCCGCGTTCGGGCCGTACCAGGACGCGATGCTCGACGCCGAGTGGGCGATGAGCCACAGCCTGCTCTCCACGTCGCTCAACCTCGGACTCCTGGGTCCCGACGAGGTCGTCGAGCGCGCTATCGCGGCCTACGAGGACGGCGACGCGCCGCTCAACAGCGTCGAGGGGTTCGTCCGGCAGGTGCTGGGCTGGCGCGAGTTCCTCCGGCACGTCTACCGCCGGGAGATGCCCGGCCTGGCGACGGCGAACCAGCTCGGCGCGAGCGAGGACCTCCCCGCGTTCTACTGGGACGGCGACACCGACATGGCCTGTCTCTCGGACGTGATTGACGGCGTCCGGAAGCGGGGGTACTCCCACCACATCGAGCGGCTGATGCTCCTCGCCAACTTCGGGCTGGTCTACGGCGTCGAGCCGGCCCAGCTCAACCGGTGGTTCCACGCCGGCTACGTCGACGCCTTCCACTGGGTGACGACCCCCAACGTCGTCGAGATGGGGCTGTACGGCGCGGGCGTGTTCGCCACCAAGCCCTACGCCTCGTCGGCGAACTACGTCGACAGGATGAGCGACTACTGCTCGGCCTGTCCCTACTACAAGACCAAGACGACCGGCGACGGGGCCTGTCCGTTCAACGCGCTGTACTGGGACTTCCTGGACCGCAACGAGGAGACACTTCGGTCGAACCACCGGATGGGGCTGATGTACAGCCACGTCGACGACAAGAGCGACGCGGAACTGGCGGCCATCCGCGACCGGGCCGACGAAATCCGGGAGCTGGCGGCCGCCGGCGAGCTCTGAGCGGTGGCGACGCCCGGCTACTCGTCTTCCGTGGAGTCGACCGCCCGCCGCTGTTGCATCTCGTGGCGGGTGAACTGCGGGGTCGACAGCGCCGGCCCGCTGCGCTTCCGGAACGACCACGCGAGCACCCCGAGTACCGCCGCGCTCACGCCAAGCGCGAGCCCGGCGAGCCGGAGCCCGCTCACGGTGTAGAGGTAGGCGCTCACCGGCACCCCGGCGCTGGCGACGATACCGAGCAGGAGCCGCTTGGCGAGTGCCCGCCCCAGTCCGTTTGAGTCTTTCAGAACGGTCTCGACGAGCAGCGCCTCGCGTTCGGCCCTGTCGAGTACGTCCTCGAGCGTCGGTGGCGTCCGCACCGCCGACCGGGTCGACGCCGTCAGCGTCTCCCGCACTTCCGCGGTCAGACGGTCCCGGATGTCGTCCCCAGCGCCCCGTTGTCTGACGTACTCGGAGATTATCTCGATGAAGTCGAACTCGGGGTCGAGCGTCCGGCAGACGCCTTCCAGGACCGTCGTCACGCGAACCACGAGCGCCAGGTCCTGTGGCAGTCGCATCGGGAACTCGTACAGCTGCGTCTCGAACTGGCCGACCAGTTGCTCGATGCGGTACTCGCTGATGTCCTCGCCGCGGAACTGCTCGATGACGATGTCGAAGGCCTCTCGCATCACGTCGCGGTCGGCCGTCGGGTCCAGCGCGCCCATCGCCACGAAGGCGTCCATCACGCGGTCAACGTCGTCGGACGCCAGGCCGACGTAGAAGTCAAGTAGCTGGTCTTGCGTCCCGGGCCCGAGATAGCCGGTCATTCCGAAGTCGTAGAAGACGAGCGTCCCGTCCTCTTGGACGGCGAGGTTCCCGGGATGAGGGTCGGCGTGGAAGAGCCCGTCCTCGACTATCATCTGGATGTACACCTCTTCGAGCCGGCGGACGAGCGCGGGGCGGTCGACGCCGAGTTCGTCCAGGCGCTCCACGTCGTCTATCTTCACGCCGTCGACGTAGGTCATCGTCAGCACGCGGTCCGTCGAGTGGCTCTCGACGACGTTCGGGATGGCGACGTCGTCCGCGTCCGCGAAGTTGTCGCCGATTTCCCGGAGCATCCGCGCCTCGTGGCCGTAGTCCATCTCCCGGCGCACCGTCGCCGCGAACTCCTCGGTGAGGTTCTCCAGCGTGAACGCCTGCCCGGGGTCCGCGCCGTAGGTGAGGACCGGCAGCAGCGTCGACAGCACGCGCAGGTCGGACTCGACGCGCGTTCTGATGGCTGGTCGGAGCACCTTCACGGCGACCCGCTGGCCGTCGACGCGCGCCTCGTACACCTGCCCGAGCGAGGCCCCGGAGATGGCCGTCGTGTCGAACGCTTCGAACAGCGTGTCGACATCCCCGCCCAGTTCCCGCTCGATGACGGGCTCGATGGTCGCCCACGGGTCCGGCGGGACGTTGTCCTGTAGCTCCGAGAGCACGTCGACGTACGCCCGCGGCAGGGCGTCGGGCCGGGTCGACAGCATCTGCCCGAGCTTGATGAACGCCGGCCCGAGGTCGACGAACGTGTCCTTCAGGTAGCGAGCGCGCCGCAGCCGTGTTTCGGGGGTCACTGACCGGGACTGACCGAAGATGAGGAACCGCTTGCGGTCCCGGCCCCACTGCCAGAGCAGCGGGACGAACTGCCAGACGATGACGAGCGCCCGCCAGAGCGCCCGGAGCCGGACGCCGATACCGCCCGGCCGTGACACTGTCTCCCCCGTCGGCTCGCCGGCGACGCGCTCCTCGGCAGTCACTGTTCGAACGTGCGTCCCGGCGACAGATGAGTCTGCTGGAGACGGTCGCTCACTGCCGCAGGAATCCGAGCAGTCGGTACTCCGAATCCGGCGTGTACCGGCGGAACGCGAGGCTGTTCGCGAGCACCGACACGGACGAGGCGGCCATCGCGGCGGCGGCCAGCACCGGCTGGAGGAGCCCCAGCGAGGCCAGCGGAATCATCACCGTATTGTACCCCAGCGCCCAGAAGAGGTTCTGCTTTATCTTCCGGAGCGTCGCCTCGGAAATCCGGATGGCCTTCACCACGTCGGCGGGGTCGTCCCGGAGCAAGGTCACGTCGCCGGCCTCGATTGCCACGTCGGTGCCCGAGCCGATGGCACAGCCGACGCTCGCGGCCGCCAGCGCCGGGGCGTCGTTGACACCGTCGCCGACCATCATCGCCTGGTCGCCGTCGCTCTGGAGGTCGTCGACGGCGTCGGCCTTGTCCTCGGGGAGCACGTCGGCCATCACGTTGTCGGGGTCGATGCCGACCTCCTCGGCGACGGCGCGGGCGGTCCGCTCGTTGTCGCCGGTGATGAGCCAGACGCCCAGCCCGCGGTCGCGCAGACCGCTAACCGCCGCCGCCGCGGACTCCTTGACCGTGTCGGCGTCGGCGACGATGCCGACGAGGCGGTAGTCCGGGTCGTCCGTCGCGTCCTCGGCCAGCGCGACCAGCATCGCCGTCTTGCCCTCGCGTTCCAGCGCGTCCATCCGCTCTTCCGCCGGCGCGGTGTCGACGCCGGCCTCGGACAGCAGTTTCCGGTTGCCGACGAGGACCCGGCCGTGGCTCGTGGTCGCTTTCACGCCCTGGCCGGGGACGTTCTCGAACGCGTCGGGGTCCTCGACCTCGATGCCGCGGTCGCGCGCGCCCTCGACGATGGCTTCGGCCAGCGGGTGTTCGCTGGCGCGTTCGGCGCTGGCGGCGACTTCGAGGACGAACGCCTCGGTCAGTTCGGTCTCCGGTTCGAGCGTCCCCCCGTCGGCGGCCGGGGCGACGACCTCCACGTCGGTGAGTTCCATCTCGCCTTCCGTCAGCGTCCCCGTCTTGTCGAAGACGACGGTGTCGACCTCGCGGACGCGTTCGAGCACGTCGCCGCCCTTGAACAGGACGCCGTTGCGCGCGCCGATGGCGGTCCCGACCATCGTCGCGGCGGGCGTCGCCAGCCCCAGGGCGCAGGGGCAGGCAATCAGGACGGCGGAGGCGAACACGACGACGGCGAACTCGGCGACGCCGACGCCGGCCGGGCCGCCCGCGGCCAGCCCCCACAGCGGGAGCGCGTCGACGACGGCGGCCAGCGTCTCCGGCGCGACCGCCCACAGCACCGCCCAGAGGACGGCGTTGCCGATGACCGCCGGGACGAAGTACGCCGAGATGCGGTCGGCGACGTTCTGGATGTCCGGCTGGCGGGACTGGGCCTGTCGGACCCGCTCGGCTATCTGCTGGATGGCCGTCTCGGAGCCGACCTTCGTCGCCTCGATTTCGAGGACGCCGTTCTGGTTCACCGTCGAGCCGATGACCTCGTCGCCCTCGCCTTTCTCGACCGGGACGGACTCGCCGGTCACCATCGACTCGTCGACCGCCGAGTCGCCGTCGACGACGACGCCGTCGGTCGGCACCTTCTCGCCGGGCCGGACCTTCAGCCGGTCGCCGACCTCGACTTCGTCGATGGGGATGTCCGCCTCGCTGCCGTCCTCGTGGACGACCGTCGCCGTGTCGGCCTCCATCTCCAGCAACTGCTGGATTGCGGCCCCGGCCTGGCTCTTCGAGCGGGCTTCGAGGTAGTTCCCGAGCGTGATGAAGACGAGAATCAGCGCGGCCGTATCGAAGTACAGCCCCGTGCTCGCTATCAGCCCGGCCAGCGCGGCCACGGAGTAGACGTACGCCGTCGAGGACCCCAGCGCGATGAGCACGTCCATGTTGGCGCGACCGTTGTTGACCAGCGCCTTGTAGGAGTTCTCGTAGAAGGGCTTGCCCAGCAGCACCTGGACCGGCGTCGCCAGCGCGAAGGCGACCCAGCCCTGTGGCACCCCCAGAATCGTCTCGCCGACGAGACCGAGCGCGAACAGGTGGTCCGCCATGAACAGCAAGAGCGGGGCCGACAACACCGCGCCGAACAGCGTGAGCCGGAGCTGTCGTCGCGTCTCCTCGTCACGGGCAGCCGCACGGCGGTCGGCGTCGGATTGCTCGCCGTCGTCGTCCCCGCCGTCGTCCCGGACGGGCGTGTAGCCGGCGGACTCGATTGCGTCGTAGAGGTCCGAGCGCGACACGTCCGCCGGGTTGTACGTGACCTGGGCCTCGTCGGTCGCGTAGTTCACGTCGGCCTCGATGACGCCCGCGGTCCCCTCCAGCGCCTCTTCGTTGGTGTCTGCGCAGTTCGCACACGACATGTCGGTGATGCCGACCGTCGCCGTCTCCGTCGCCACGTCGTAGCCGGCGTCCCGGACGGCGGCGACGATGTCGGCCAGCGATACCACGTCGGGGTCGTACTCGACGCTCCCCCCGTCGGTGGCGTAGTTCGCGTCGACGGACGCGACCCCGTCGAGCCCGCCCACCGACTCCTCGATAGTGCTCGCGCAGTTGGCACAGCTCATTCCCGTCAGTTCGAGCCGGGTGGTCCGGTTGCTCATCTTGTAGTACTGTACGCCCTCCCCGTTCATGCGGTTTGCCCCTTCGATTCGAAGGTCAAACCGCGGCGGTCAGTTCGGATGCAAACTCAAAACGGCGCTGACGCCACAATCCAAAGCGACGCTGCCAGTTCAGGCCCCGTCTTTCAGCGACTCGTAGTGGTCGACGAACCGCTCGGCACAGGAGCCACAGCAGAAGTAGTACCGCTCCCCGTCGAGCGTGCGCTGTTCGCCCTCTGCGTCGACGGTGTTGCCACACTCCGCGCAGTCGGGGGCGAACTCCGCCGCGCCCAGCCCGGCGGTCCACTCGCTGTCCGCGACCAGTCGGACCTCGTAGCCGTCCACGGCCGTCAGGTCGACGTGGTCCGCGAGCAGTTCGCTGGCGTCGGTCTGGGGGACGGTCGCCACCAGGACCACGCGGCCGCCGGCGGTCCGGTAGACCCGCTCGACGCTGTCGGCGTCGCCGACCGACGACGCGATGTCGGCGGCCCGGCCCGGCTTCGCGTCGATTTCTATCAGGACCGGCACGCCGGCCCGCAGCAGCGAGCGGTCGACGTCGACGGTGAACCCGCGTATCAACCCCATCTCGGCGAGTCGGTCGACGCGGTCGGAGACCGCGGGGGGAGAGAGGTCCACTCTGTCCGCGATGTCGCTGTAGGGCCGCCTGGCGTCTTCGAGCAGGAGCCGGAGAATCTCGTGGTCCGTGTCGTCGAGTCCGGGCATATCGGACCAACTTCCAGCGCCGGCTTATGCGTTGTGTCCGTCCGCACCTGGCCCGGCGGACGTATCTGCGACGAGGGGTGGCGTATTAGGCCTATCTAATCTTGAAGTTAGATACTAACTATTATATTCTTCTGCGATAGCTATTCGCATATGATGGCTATCGAACCCCCCAACGACCATTCGCGGAAACTCAGCCGCAGGCAGGTCCTCGGTGCCGGAGCGGGCGCTCTCGCGTCCGGACTCGCCGGCTGTCTGACGGGCGGCGGTGCCGAAGCCGCGGCGGACGACGGTGCGGACGGCCCGGTCGCGGTGGCGTCGTTTTTCAGCTTCTACGACTTCGCCCGCGAAATCGCCCGCAACACGCCGATTACGGTCGAGAACCTGGTCCCGACCGGGCTCCACGGCCACGGCTGGGAGCCCGACGCCAGCATCACGCGGGACATCATCGACGCGGACGCGTTCATCCACGTCGGCCCGGACTTCCAGCCGTGGGCGGACCGCGCGATTCAGACGCTCGAAGACGACGACGTTGACACCGCACGCATCAACGTCCGCGAGGGCATCGAACTCGAATCGCTCGCGGCGAGCCTCGACCGCGACGAAGAGGGAGTCGGCCAGGACAGGGGCAAGGACCCGCACTTCTGGCTGGACCCGCGACGTGCGAAGCAGGCGGTCGACAACATCGCCGAAGGACTGGTCGCGCTCGCACCGGCCGCCGAGGCGACGCTCCGGGACAACGCAGAGACGTACAAAGCGGACGTTCTCGACCGCATCGACGCGGACTACGCCGACATCTTCGACCGGGCCGACCGGAACGTGGTCCAGCTCGCGGCCCACAACGCCTTCCAGTACATCGGGACCCGGTACGGCGTCGAGATGCGCCCGCTCGTGGTCAACCTCGCGGCCAGTGGCGACGTGAAACCCTCCGACATCACCGCGGCGAAGGCGGTCATCGAGGAGAACGACATCCGGTACATCGGGGCCGGCGTCTTCGAGACCCGCAAGCCAGCGCGGCAGTTGCTCGCCGAGACGGCTGTCGAGGCCTACTACCCGGTGACGCCCTACGCCGGCGTCCGCGAGGACTGGGTGGCAAACGACTGGGGCTACGAGGAAATCGCCGACCGCATAAACATGCCGACGTTCGAGGTCGTCCTGGGCAACACGGCACCCGAAGACGCGGGCCCCGACGGCTGGAACGAGACCTGGCGGAACTTCGAGTGATGGTGCCCAGACGCTCTCCCCGTGACGGCAGCGAAGCGGCGACCGGCTCCGACGGGCCACCCGTCGTCGAACTCTCGGACGTGTCGTTCGGCTACACGTCCACGCCGGTCGTCGAGGACATCAGCCTCAGCATCGACGCCGGCGAGTACGTCGCCGTGGTCGGCCCGAACGGCTCGGGCAAGTCGACGCTCATGCAACTGGTGCTCGGCCTGCTGGAACCGGACGCGGGCACCGCGGAGCTGTTCGGCGTCGACGCGACGGCCTTCGACGACGGGGCCAGAGTCGGATACGTCGCCCAGCGCGCCGGGACGAGCCGGGAGATGCCGATAACGGTCCGCGAGGTGGTGAAGATGGGCCGGTTCCCCCACGTCGGGTTCGGCTGGCTCTCGGCGGCCGACTGGCGCATCGTCGACGGGGCCATCGACACGGTCGGGATGACGGCCTTCGCCGACAGGCGGATTACCCAGCTCTCCGGCGGCCAGCGCCAGCGGGCGTTCATCGCCCGGGCGCTTGCGGGCGAGGCCGACCTGCTCGTCCTCGACGAGCCGACCGTCGGCGTCGACACCGAGTCGGTCGACGCCTTCTACGACCTGCTCGACGCGCTGCACGCCGACGGCATCACCGTCCTGCTCATCGAACACGACCTGCAGGCCGTCACCGAACACGCCGAGCGGGTCGTCTGCCTGAACCGGGAGGTCTACTTCGACGGCCCCTCGGCGGAGTTCACCGACAGCGCGGCGCTGGCCAGGGCATTCGGGACGGGCACGCGGTCGCTGGCCGGGGGCGGCCGATGATGCTCGCGCTCGCTGCCGGCGTTCACGAGGTGTTTCTCCCGGTCCTCGACGCCTGGTACTGGGCCATGACGCGGCTCTACTACCTGACCGGCCTGGAACTCATCAGCCCCGAGTACACCTTCATGTACCGGGCGATACTGGTCGGTCTCTGTGTCGGCGTCATCGCGCCGCTCATCGGGACCTTCCTCGTCCACCGCCAACTGGCGCTCATCGGGGACGCGCTGGCGCACACGGCCTTCGCCGGGGTCGCCGTCGGACTGTTCCTGAACGGCGTCCTCGAACTGGGCGTCTCGCCGTACCTCACCGCCGTTGTCGTGGCCGTCCTCGCGGCCCTGCTCATCGAACTCATCTCCGAAGCGACCGACGCCTACAACGACGTGTCGATGGCCATCGTCCTCTCGACTGGGTTCGCGCTGGGGACGGTCCTCATCAGCCTCAACGCCGGTGGGCTGGCCGTCGGCATCAACCAGTACCTCTTCGGGAACCTCTCGACAGTCTCGGCCGAGAACGCGGTCATCATGCTCGGGCTGTTCGCTGTCGTCGTCGGGACGGTCGCGCTCACCCGGAACCAGTTGCTGTACGTCACGTTCGACGAGACGGCCGCCGCCGTCTCCGGACTCCCGGTCGTCTGGTACAACCGGCTCATGGTGATGCTGACGGCGCTCGTCGTCGTCGGCGCGATGCAGATTATGGGCGTCATCCTCGTCGCGGCCATGCTGGTCGTCCCGGTCGCCGGCGCGACGCAGGTGTCCCGGAGCTTCTCGGAGTCGCTGCTGGTCTCGATTGTGCTGGCCGAACTGGCCGTGGTGCTCGGCATCGGGGTCTCGTACTACGCCGGTGCGACCGCCGGCGGCGTCATCGTTCTCGTCGCGGTGGGCATCTACGTCCTCGCGGTCCTCGCCGGGAAACTCCGGCCGCTGGCCGCCCCCGACGAGACGCGGGAACTCGACAGTATCGGTCGGGACTGAGCTACGACCGCGACCGGGGCCGATGGCCGCTAGAGGCCACGGTTGGTGACTGGACGCCGGCCGACGAGCGAGTCACCGGAACGCGGTCGACCGTGACTTGGAACTCCCGTGTCGCCGACCCAGTGTTCCTCAGCCGTACTCCGGCGAGTCGAGCGCTCCCCGTACTGAACGCTGCACAGCCCAAGAGTGCAACGAGCGTTCCCGCTGTGAGGGCGCTCCGTCTGGAGGGCATCACGCGGAACTGCTCCGCCGCTCTGCAAAAATGTTCTGTCGGTCGAGCCGGCGGAACCGCTCTCTCAGCCGGTCACCTGCGCCGCGATGGCCGACACCATCGTCTCCCACAGCGAGAACCCCATCGTCACGCTCAGGGCGAAGTCCGCGGCGAAAAACAGGAACAGCGCCGCGCCGACGAAGTGGGCGGTCCGCAGATTGAAGCGGTGGGCGAAGCGGTGGAAGAAGAGAGCGTTGGCGAGGCTCACCGGGATGATGGCGAGCATCTCGCCGGCCCAGATGGCGCTGGCGTGAGCGCTGTACTGGGCGGCGAGCGTGATGGTGATGAGCTGGGTCTTGTCGCCGAACTCGCCGAAGGCCATCATGGCGAAGATGGGCAGGAAGCCCCCGAGCTTGTTCGGGACCTGCCAGTCGAGGACGGGGACGCGGACGTCTAGCTGCCCGCCGTCGGTCGTGAAGCCGGACGCCGGCTCCTGCGTCGTGCCGGCCGCCGGCGCACTGCGGACCAGCAGGACCGCGAACAGCAGGAACATCCCGGCGGTGAGGCTTTCGAGGACGATACCGGGCAACACCGACGTGACCGCGGAGCCGAACCATATCTCCAGGGCCGTCCAGCCGGCGAAGGCCGTCCCCGCGGCGCTGACGACGAGAAACGGGTTGAACCGCGTCGACAGGCCGGCGATGATGAACTGGACCTTCTCGCCGGGCAGTACCGCCAACTGCGCGCCGGCCGCTATCGCCACGACGGTCAGCCACGTCGCGTCGCTCACGCCTGACTCACTCCGTCTTCGCGTTTCGCGTCCGGCTCGCGGACCTGTATCGCGTCGGCGATGTGGTCCGGCAGCGACACCGACGACCCGCTCTCTAGCTGGACGGTCAGCATCCCGATAGGGGCGACCTCCTCGACTGTCAACACGGTGCCCGGCGTGATGCCGGCGTCGGAGAGGTACGTGAGTTCGTCGGGGTCCCGGTCCCGGACCCGCGCGACTTCGAGCCGTCCGCCCTCCTCGTGTTCAGACAGCGCCGTCGCGGACTCGTCGCCGACTGGGTCGAGCGAGTCGCTGGGGATGGGGTCCCCGTGAGGGTCGAACTCGGGTTCGTCGAGGACCGCCGCGACCCGGCGCTCGAACTCCTCGCTGATGTGGTGTTCGAGCACCTCCGCCTCCTCGTGGACCTCCGCCCAGTCGTAGCCCAGCTGTTCGGTGAGAAACGTCTCGATGAGCCGGTGGTGGCGGATGATTTCCAGCGCCACCGTCTCGCCCTCCGGCGTCGTCGTCACGCCCTTGTACTTCTCGCGCTCGACCAGCCCGCGGTCGGCCAGTTTCTCGACCATACTGGTGACCGTCGGGGCCGTGACGTCCAGCGTCTCGGCGATAGTAGACGGGGGAATCGGCGGGTCGCCGTCCCGCTCCAGACAGTAGATGGCCTTCAGGTAGTCCTCCATCTTCGCACTCAACATACACGAAATTAGATGAGTCTAACTCAAAAGATTGATGGTCTGAACAAACTTTCGACGGACGGACCAAACGCGCTCACTCGTCGGCGGCGTAGGTCTCCCGCCGGTTCCGCGACAGGAGCCACAGGAACAGGTACCCGATAGCGCCCAGGACGAACAGCGTCGCGGGGATGAGAAACGGTCCGAACGTCCGAACGAGCGTCTCGACCGCCGGCAAACCGACCATACTTCGGATACGGAGGGTGCCCTGATAAAGTTCGAGGGTCCGGCCGGACTGCAACGCGAAAACAGCGTCGCGGGCCGTCAGATGAGGTCCTGCTCTTCGAGCGAGGCCATCACGTCGTCGACGAACTCGTCGACGCTGTCGTAGGGGAACTCCCCGTCGAGTTTCGTGTTCAGTTCCATCGCCGTCATCGAGAAGTCGCCGGATTCGAACTTCGTCGACGGCCCGCCGGGGAGCTCCGGGACGAGGTCCATCGGACTGGATATCGGGTAGTCCGCGCCCTCGAACGCCTCGACGAACTGTGAGCGAAGGTCTTCTTTGTCGACCATGGCCGGACGTAGTGCGAGAATTATGATAAAAGGTTCGACATCGGGACACTCTCTAGTCGTTTGGAGTTTATTCTGTGAGACCGACGCAAACGCCTCTCTCAGTCCGTTTTCTCGAACGGCCCGGCCGCCGGCTCCGGGGCGTCACCGGTTCCGTCGCTCGTCACCGGTATCCCGCCTGGCCAGCCGCTCGGCCGTCTCGCGGTCCGTCTCGACGCGCCGGTCGCGTTCGTTCCGGACCAGGATATAGAGGACCAGCGGCGCGACCAGCGCGAGCAACAGGACCACGACGAACAGTCCGCTCGCGGCAGGCATCGTCAGCCGAGGAAGATGTCCGCCAGGTCACTGCCCGCCGAGCCGGTGTCCCGGTACAGCTCGGAGTAGCCGCAGTTCGTGCACGTGACGACCTGGAACTGGTTGGTCTGGATGTCGAACATCTTCGAGAGGCCGCCGCCTGTGGTCGAGATGCTACCCACGTCGGTGCCGGTGTGGCCGCACTTCGGACAGCCGCGGTCGTCGTCTCGTGAGGTGTCGGAGGGCATTGCAGCCGGCGTTTCGTGCCCCTGCGTAACAAATCTGGTGCTACCCTGTGACGGCGCCCGTCGGAAAACGAGGCGGGAGAACTCGATGGTGCACTATGCCAGAACCCACCCGCCTCAACGGAGGAAAACGGGTGCACTATTTATTTGTTATGAATCGCTCAATCATCCGCGGCACAGTCGACGAGCGCACCCGGGGCCGACCGAGCGGCGACAGCCGGGCACGGGCCGGTCAGTCGTCGGCCGGAATCGGGTCGCCGTGGGACACGTCGTCCCCCAGCAGGGCCATGAACTGCGCGAGCCACTCGGGGTGGTCGGGCCAGGCCTGGCCGGTGACGAGGTTCCTATCGGTGACCACTTCGTCGACCCACGAACAGCCGGCGGCCTCACACTCGGCGCGACAGGCCGGATAGGAGGTCATCTCGTAGCCGTCCAGCACGTCGGCGGCGGCGAGAATCTGCGGGCCGTGACACAGCGCCGCGACGGGCTTGTCCGCCTCGAAGAAGTGCCGTACCGCGTCCAGCACCTCGTCGTAGGTCCGGAGATACTCGGGGGCGCGACCGCCGGGGACGACGAGCGCGTCGTAGTCGCTCGGAGTCACGTCTGCCATCGTCGCGTTCAGGACGAAGTCGTGGCCGCGGGACTCCATGTAGGTCTGGTCGCCCCGGAAGTCGTGAATCGCCGTCTTGACCGTCTCCTCGGCCGCCTTGTCGGGACACACCGCGTCGACCTCGTGTCCGACCATCTGCAGTGCCTGGAACGGCACCATTATCTCGTAGTCTTCGCCGAAGTCGCCGACAATCATGAGGATGTCTTTACCCATTGGAAACACCGAAAGACGGTACGCTCGCTATAGAAATAAATGCGCAGGTGAATTACCAGCTCGATGTCATTCGTCCAGCGACGCCAGCACGTCCTCGATGTCCGCCAGCGAGTCGACTACGTGGTCGGGCGTCACGGCGCTCCGTTCCAGCGCCCGCTCGCTGGACACGCCGGTCCGGACGAGGACCGTCGTCATGCCGTTGCGCTCGCCCATCGCGATGTCGGTCTCCAGCCGGTCGCCGACGACCAGACACTCCGACGGGGGACAGTCCAGTCGCTCCAGCGCCGCCTGGACGGCTATCTCCGAGGGCTTGCCGAGTATCCGGTCGGGTTCGCGCTCGATGACGCCGGCGACGGCGTTGATCACAGCCCCGGAGCCGGGGACCGGGTCGCCGTCCTCGCCGGGGAACGTCCGGTCCGGGTCGGTCCCGAGGAAGGCGGTCTCCTCGTCGACGGCCCGGAGCGCGTCGACCATGTCGCGGTAGTGGAAGCCGTCGGTCCAGGAGGCAAGCAACACGTCCGTCTCGGCGGGGTCTTCGACCAGTTGTGCGTTCGTTCCCTCGACCATCCGCCGGAGCGGGTCGCTCCCGATGACGAACACGTCGTCGCCCGCGTGGGTCCCGTCGAGGTACTCGCGGGCGACGACGCCGGAGGAACAGGCCTCGCCCTCACGGGCGTCGACGCCCAGTCCCCGCAGCCGCTCGACGTACTCGCTGCCGTCGTGGATGGGGTTGTTCGAGAAGAAGCAGAGCTTCAGCCCACGCGCTCTGAGGGCGTCGATTGCCGACGCCGCACCCGGCAACAGCGTGTCCCCGTGGTATACCGTTCCGTCCAGGTCGACGATGGCCCCCGAAACTGTCATTACCACCACTGGGGACCCGGCAGTGAAAAGTCCGTCTCAGTCGTACAGCTCCACGTCCGTCACTTCGAAGCGCGCCCCGCCGGCCTCGCTGTCGGTCAGGGACACGGTCCAGCCGTGGGCCTCGGCGACCTGCTCGACGATGGCCAGTCCGAACCCGGTCCCGTCCTCCGTCGAGGAGTACCCCATCTCGAACACGTCGCCGGCGTCGGGGTCGACGCCGGTCCCGTCGTCGGCGACGTAGAAGCCGTCGTGCGAGTCGAGCAGTCCGACCTCGATTTCGACCTCGCCGTCGTTGTGTTCGATGGCGTTCCGGAACAGGTTCGTCAGCAGGTCCTGTGCGCGCCCGCTGTCGGCCGCGAGTTCGGCGCTCGACGCGACCGACATCGACGACTGCTCGGCCTCTATCCAGGTCCAGGCGGTCGACGCCAGCGTCGAAAGCTCCGTCTCCTGTGGGTCGTTGACGGTTCGGCCCTGCCGCGCCAGCGCGAGCACGTCCTCGATGATGTTCCCCATCCGGTCCAGCGACCGGTCGATTTTGGCGACCAGGTCGGCCTCCTCGCTGTCGTCGGGCTCCGGGAGCAACTCGACCGCGCCTTGGGCGACGTTCAACGGGTTCCGGAGGTCGTGGGAGACGACGCTCGCGAACTCCTCCAGCCGCTCGTTCTGGCGCTCCAGTTGGCGCTGGCGCTCGACGCGCTCAGTGATGTCACGCGAGACCAACTGGAACGTATCGGCCTTGCGGTGGCTGTCGACGGGGATGTACTGGTTGTGGTAGTGTCGGCCGTCGACGGCGTCCTCCGACCGCGTCGCGGTCCCCCGCCGGACCGCGTTCTTCCCGGCTTCGAGGCGCTGGCCGGCCGCCTCGCTGTCCATCACGTCGCGCAGGTTCCGGCCGACGAGTTCGTCGGGGTCGGCACCGAGTCGACCGGCCATCGAGGGGTTTACCGAGAGGACGGTCCCGTCAATCGTCAGGTGGGCGATGCCGTCCGGCGAGTCCGCGACCAGCGACTCGAACTTCTTTCGGGTGCGCTCCTGCGAGACGACGTTCTCGATTCGGTTCGCCAGCCGGCCGTACTGCTTGTCCTCGACGACTTCGAGTTTCAGGAGGTAGTCGGCCACCCCCGCCGCGATGGCCGCGCTCGCCGTCTCCTCGTCCCCCCGGCCGGTCAGCAGAATGAACGGGATAGACGGATGCCGCTTCCGGATTTCCCCGAGCAGTTCCAGCCCGTCCATCTCGGGCATCTCGTAGTCGCTGACGACGCAGTCGAACCCCCCGCCGTCGAGCCGCTCCAGGGCTTCCGTGCCGCTGTTTGCCGCAACCGATTCGATGCCGTGCTGCTGGGTGAGCGTGTCGGCCGTCATCTCCGCGAAAAAGTCGCTATCGTCGACGACGAGCGTCCGGATATTACTTTTAGATATCATGTGGCCGGCGGGTTCCTTGTCCCTCAAACGGCCCGTCCGTACTTATATGTCCAGGGACCCGGGTCGGCCGTCAGCGCGGCACCGGCGGCGCAATCGAGACGCGGAGGCCGGGGCTGTGATGGACCAGCGGGGTCGACCCGCTGACCGGGATGTCGACCGCCGGAAACACCGACCCGGTCACGGTGGCGTCGACGCGGTCGAGCCGCCACGGGTCGTGCCCGATGCTGCCGACGAGGCGCGTCCCGAAGCGACCGGTCGTGAAGTACCGCTGTCGGTCGACGAGAAACGAGGCCAGCGAGTCCGGCGGTACCGCCACTGGCTCACCGTCGGCCGTGTACCGACATTCGAACAGCCGCCGGTCGCCGGCGTCGAGAACCCGACGACGGTCTGCCGTCGGGAGCGTCCGCGGGGTGGCCCCGCCCGCCGTGACGCGAAACAGTTCCGAGACCGCCGTGGAAATCCGCCTGTCGTCGCCGAACAGCGCCAGCACCCGGACCCCGCGCTGGCCGGTCGGCCCCCGAACGTAGGTCCGAACCGTGAGCAACTCCGCGGGGCCGGCCACCTCGATGCCGAACGTCTCGACGCGGTCGACGGTCGCCGCGACGGCCGACACCCAGGCGTCGCCGTCGGCCGTCTCGACGGTGAGCCAGTCGGGGACCGCCGGCTCGACCGCCGTCCTGGCGACCGGCCAGTGACAGAAACACACGTCGTCGAGCGTGACCTGCAGGGGACGGAGGGCGACCACACCGTCACTGGGGCCGACACGCTAATCAGTGTACTGGGCGGCCCCGTCGAGCCGGTGGAGCCGGCCCGCAGTCACCGGAATCTCGGCGCAGTAGTGGACCACCGGCTCGCCCTCGGGCCGGTCGAACCCCGACGCCGAAAACAGCCCGTTCGTCCGAATCTCGGCCCGTCCCGTCTGCAGCGGCCACGGCTCGTGGTCGATGTCGGCGTAGTACACCGTCCCGTCGTCGCTCGCGGCGTAGAAGCGGTACCGCTCCACCAGGAACGATTCGAGCGAGCCCGCGTCGGGCGTCGACGGCGGCCCCGTCGGCCCGTACGTGGCGTCGAAATCGGCCGGCGGTGCCCGCGCGCTCGTCCGGCGGCTCCGGAACCGGACGCCGTCGCCGTCGCTCCGGATTCGCATCGACGCCCGGTAGTAGGACAGCTGGAACAGCCGCCGGGCCAGGGCCACGCTGAGCCGGTCGTCGGCGTCGAGGTTGTAGAAGTACACCCCTGGCGTCCCGTCGGCGACCACGTACGTCCGGAGGTTCAGTTCGCCGAAGGACCGCCCGACTGGACTGCCCCGCGGCCTGATGTCGGCCATGCGGAACGGCACCACGCTGAGCCACGCCTGCCCGTCGTCCGTGTCGACGTCGAGCCCGTCCGGCAGCGTCGCCCGGACGACCTCGGGCTCGACCGGCCAGTGCATGAACCCCACGTCCCGCCACGTCATCGTCAGCAGGTCCATACCCGACGGTAGGGGCGGGACCGCTTTCTGCCTGGCGTGGGACAGCGTGACGGACTGCCACGCTCCGGTCACGTCGGCACTAAAACTTTGCCCGTTCCGCCCCCAGCATCGCGTATGGAGTTCGAGGTAATCCAGGGCGACATCGCTGTACAGTCGGCGGACGCACTGGTCAACGCCGCGAACACGAGCCTGCGGATGGGGTCGGGCGTCGCCGGGGCGCTCAAGCGCGCGGCCGGCTCCGGGCTGAACGACGAGGCCGTCGCCAAGGGGCCCGTCGACCTCGGGGGCGTCGCCACGACCGACGCCTACGCCCTCGACGCCGAGTACGTCATCCACGCCGCCGCGATGCCCCCCGGCGGCCAGTCGACCGCCGAGAGCATCCGGCGTGCGACTCAAAATGCGCTGGCGGAGGCGGACGCGCTGAACTGCGAGTCGCTGGTCCTCCCGGCGCTCGGGTGCGGCATCGCCGGGTTCGACTTCGAGGCGGGCGTCCGAATCATCTGCGACGTCATCGAGGAGTACCAGCCCGACTCCCTGACGGACGTGCGACTCGTCGCCTACTCCGACGACGACTTCCAGACGATGCGACGCGTCGCCGAAGCGCTGCGTGACTGAGCGCGAGTCGGGGCGTGCGTGGTCAGCGGTGGACGCGCCCGGCGCGCCACTCCCAGGCCAGTTCGAGCGTCCCCCAGAGCACGAGCCACAGCGCCGTGAACAGGAACACCATCGCCGTCGTCGAGAGGACATCCAGCGAGGCGACCGTCTCGACGATGGGCACGTAGAAGGCGACGCCGACGGTCAGCGCCAACCCGAGGCCGACGACGCTCGTCAGCCAGTGCTCCAGGCTGCTGACCGACTCACAGAGCGGTCGCTCGCCGCTGGGGTCGCCCAGGTTCGAGCGTTGCTTGTTCATTGGTACCATTCACCGTATCTAGTGGTCGAACGTCGACCGACATAAATGTACGTTCGGCTACCAGAATCCGAGAACAGCGCTCACTCCCCGTCAGGGAAGGAGCGGCGGGCGCGTCACTCGTGGCCCGACACCCGGACCGGCTCGTACGGCTCTTCGAGCCACTCCACGTCGCTCGCCGAGAGGTCGAGTTCGAGCGCCGCCACGGCTTCTTCGAGGTGTTCGAGGCTGCTCGTCCCGACAATCGGCGCGTCGACCCACTCCTTGTCCAGCACCCAGGCCAGCGCAATCTGGGCCATCGAGGCGTCGTACTCGTCGGCCAGTTCCTGGACGCGCTCGTTGACCTCGCGGCCGTTGCCCTCGTAGTAGGGGTGTTCGCGGGCGTAGTCGTCCGTCTCGCCCCGGACCGTCTCCTCGACCTGCTCGTGTGGCCGGGTGAGATAGCCCCGGGCCAGCGGGCTCCACGGCATGACGCCGACGTCCTCTTTCTCACACAGCGGCAGCATCTCGCGCTCCTCCTCGCGGTACAGGAGGTTGTAGTGGTTCTGCATCGTCTCGAACCGCTCCAGCCCCTCGCGCTCGCTGGTCCGCAGGGCGTCGGCGAACTGGTGGGTCCACATCGACGACGCGCCGACGTAGCGGGTCTGGCCCCGTCGCACGGCGTCGTCCAGCGCCCGGAGCGTCTCCTCGATTGGCGTGTCGTAGTCCCACCGGTGAATCTGGTAGAGGTCGACGGTGTCCATTCCGAGCCTGTCCAGCGAGTTCGACATTTCCTGCTCGATGGCCTTCCGCGAGAGCCCCCCGGAGTTGGGGTCGTCCTCGTCCATCTGGAAGTAGCCCTTCGTCGCCACGACCTGGCTGTCGCGGTCGTAGTCGTCGAGGACGGTCCCGAGGACGCGCTCGGACTCGCCCATCGAGTACATGTTGGCCGTGTCGAAGAAGTTGATACCGAGGTCGATGGCCCGCTCGATGACCTCGCGGCTCTCCTCCTCGTCGAGCACCCAGTCGCGCCACTCCGAGGTTCCGAAGCTCATACAGCCCAGACAGAGCCGACTGACCTCCACGCCGGTCGACCCGAGCGTCGTGTACTCCATACGCCGACTGGCGGGCGCGTCGGCGAAAAAGGTTCGGCGTCGGTTACAGCGCCTCCGCCGCGACCCGGCCGACGTACGCCCGGGCGGCGGCGTAGCCGACGACCGCCAGCACGACCGCCCCGCCGACGTGGGCGTAGGTCAGCGGCGTCGGGCTGTCGACGGCCAACTTCGCCACGGTGGTCGCCGGGTGTTCCGGGAGGAGCACGGCCCCGCCGAACAGCACGAGCGTGAGCACGGAGAACAGCAACTGCGCCGGGCGACGGCTCTGGAGCGAGATACCGAGCACGACCCCGAGCGTCACGACGACGACGGTGACGGCGGTGAGAAACAGCAGAATCGCCGCCGGGTTCGAGACGGCGATGCCGTTCGTCGACAGCAGGGCGAGCCACAGCAGCGCCTGCGCGGGGGCGAGCAACACCATCCCGAGGGCCTTCCCGTCGACGATGTCGAGCAGCGACACCGGGGCCACGCGGAGCAGGTCCAGCGTGCCGCGCTCTATCTCCTCGGTGACGGTGTCGACGGCCACCGAGCCGCTGATGAACGACGGGAGGAACAACAGCAGGGGGATGAGGATGGTGTAGGTGAACCCGAAGTACTGGCTCGCGCTGACCGTCTCCGGGAGCGGCACCGGCGGCCGGTCGAGATACGGCGTCCGGTCCAGCCGCTCCTGGCGCTCCAGCGCGCTCAGCACCCGGCGGATTTCGACGACGATGAGCGTCGACCGGATGCTCCCCTCGGGGGCCGTGGCGGTGACCTGTATCTGTTCCCCCGGTCCGCGGGTCGACGGGACGTACTCGCCGTGCAGTATCGCGTCCACCCGCCGCTGGTCGAACGCCCGCCGCGCGGCGGCCTCGCTCTCGAAGACGGTGACGCTGGCCCCGTCCTGCTGGGCGGCCGCGGCCACCAGTTCGTCGCGGGCCTCGCCCGTGACGGCCATCTCCACCTCGCCGGCCGAGACCGACCCGGGGTCGTACAGCGACGTGAGGCCGACGACGAGGAACGAGGAAAAGCCCGCGACGAACAGCTGGATGAGCAGCGCCAGCACGATTGTCTTCTCGCGGGACAGCGATCGGACGTCCCGCCGGGCGATGACGATTCGCGGGTCGCGCCAGACCGGGCGGTCCTCAGACAAGGGTACTCACCACCGCGAAGTTGTAGGCGAAGTGAACGACGATAGCCGCCCCCAGGGCACCGAAGTAGGCCCGGCGGCCGCGGCTCGCGCCCACCGACGAGATGGCCGCCGTCACCGTGTGCAGCGCCAGCGGGAGCAGGAACAACAGCCCCGCGACCCACAGCGGCAGACCGGCCGGCAGGGTCGCGCCCTGCAGGGCGGCTTCGCCGATAGGAAGGCTCTCCAGGTCGGAGAGCCTGGCGATGAGCAGCCCCTTCTCCCCGATGAAGAAGCCGAGCCCGGAGAGCGCGCCGACCCCGAGCGCCGACCGGAGCGTCCGCTCGTAGCGGGCGTGTTCGTAGCCGGCGTAGACGTGCAGGCTCTTCGCCACCTCCTCGATGACGACGATGACCGCGAGCACGAGCACGATGCCGAGCGACTGGTTCGTCCCGAAGACGTTCAGCGACACGGAGTCGAGGACGAACAGGAACGCGACGGCCGCCAGTTCGGCGACGACGACCAGCGGCAACAGGACGACGCTCATCTTCAGCGCGCTCCGGCGACCGGTGATGCCGCCGGCCAGCGCGTCGAGCACCTTCAGCGGAATCGGCCGCTGGGTGAACATGTCCTCCTCACGGTAGAGCCCGGCCCCCAGACCGAACAGCACCAGCCCGGTCAGAAGCGGCGGGGCCGTCGAGAAGACGAACGACGGGAGCCCGACCGACTGGCCGGTCAGGTCCATCACGACCAGCGTCAGCGGCGAGATGAGCGCAATCGGCGTCACGTCGGTGAAGATGGCCGGCACGAACGCGTAGGAGGTCAGCGTCACTGTTATCGTCACCGTCACGAACGTGAGTTCCTTGAACGAGCGGGCGAACATCGCCCCGCAGAACGTCGCCGAGAGGAACAGGACGACCAGCGGCACGACCGCCAGCACCGCCACGTGGCTCCCCGCGGGCGCGACGTTCCCGAACCGCAGCGCTGCGGTGATGAGTGCCGCCACGCCGACGGCACCCAGGAAGTACGGGAGCGTCTTCCCGCCGATGATGTCGCCCCGCGAGGTGGGCGTCACCAGCAGGAGTTCGCCGCGGCGGTTCAGCCGCTCCGAAAGCATCGACGAGCCGTAGGCCTGGATGACGAAGTTCATCGGCACGATGTAGAGGAAGGCGAGCACGAGCGACTCGAAGGGGAACGGCGGCGAGATGTCCGAGGGGGTACCGCCCTGCACGTCACCGGTCAGTCGCGCGCCGACGGCACCGAGGTTCGCGCCGCTGCCGCTCGCGGACCCGTCGCCGCTCGTGACCGACCCGCCGTCGCTGTCGCCGACGCTGTCACCGCTGCCGCCGACAGCGCCCTCGCTGCCGTCGGCCGTCGCCGGGCTATCGTCGCTGCTCACGGCACTGTCTTCGCTCCCGCCGCTCGTCCCGTCGCCACCGCTGGCGTCCGAGCCACCGCCGCTCGACGTACTCGACTCGCCACTGCCGGAGCCGCTGGTGCCGCCGTCCGAGGCGTCGGACCCGTCACTGCCCTCCCCGCTGCGGGGGTCGAGCCGGCTGCTCCCCGACTGCTGTTCGTAGACCAGCGTCACGGCGACCGGAAACGCGGCGGTCTGGTTGTCGTCGCGGGCGAGGGTTCGGTCGTTGTACTGCGCCGTGCTGTCGCGGAGTTCGGTGAGTGCGGCCCGCTCTTTGGCCGTCCGCGGCTCGTTTTGCAGCCGGATGCCACGATACAGGAGCTCCTGCTGGCGGCGCTCGATTGCAGCGGGGTCGGGCTCACGAATGTCGAAGGTCCGGTCGTCGGCCGCGACGCCGTAGTACGGACTGGACTCGTCGACGCCGATGCGGTAGATGCCGTCGTCCATGCCCGCGCCGGTGCCGCCGCTGACGGCGACCGCGGCGACCGCCCCCATCGCGACTATCGCGAGCGCCATCACGACGACGGTCCGCTTGTCGACGCCCCCGGCGTTCTTCGTCACTTCCCACTTGGCGACCCGCAGGAGCTTGTCGAGTTGCATCTACTCCGCGTCCTCCCCGACGTACCGCGTGCCGCGGGTCCCGGCCTCGGCGACGTTGAGGAACACCTCCTCCAGGCTGGACTCCTCGGTCCGTATGTCGACCACGTCCCCGCCGTTTGCCTCGGCCCGCTCGCGGGTCTCCTCGACGGCGTCCATGCTGTCGACGACTCGCTTGTACGACCCGTTCTCCGTCGTCGCGTCCGGGACGTCGACGGTCGTGTAGACGTGGTACCGCGTGTGGCCGTACTCGTCTTGAAGCGCCGCTAAATCGCCGCGTGCGACGATTTCCCCCTCGTTCATGATAGCGACTCGGTCACAGATAGACTCGACGTGAAAGAGGTTGTGCGCCGAGAAGACGATGGTCTTGCCCTCCTTCGCCAGCTGTTCGGTGAACTCGATGACGTAGTTCGTCGTCAGCGGGTCCAGTCCCGATGCCGGCTCGTCGTAGATGAGCACGTCGGGGTCGTTGATGAGCGACCGCGCGATGGCGACCTTCCGTTTCATCCCCTTGGACATGTCCCCGAGCTTTCGGTCGCGGTGTTCCAGTTCCAGTTCGTCAAGCGTGTCGTGCATCCGTTCCTCGGCCACGTCGGGGGGCACGTCGTAGAGGTCGGCGAAGAACTGCAGGTACGAGACGGGCGTCATCTCCTCGTACAGCGGCGATTCCTCGGGGAGAAAGCCCAACTGCTGGCGCATCTCGGCAGTCTCCGTATCGAATCCCGCTATCTCGGCGGTGCCGCTCGTCGGCTCCAGCAGGCCCGCGAGCATCTTCAGCGTCGTCGTCTTGCCGGCCCCGTTCGGCCCGATGATACCGAACACCTCGCCGCGGTCGACCGAAAACGAACTGCCCTGTACAGCGACGAAACCGCTGTACTCCTTGCGAATGTCCCGGGCCTCGATCATCTTGCGAGTCGTTGTGAGTGAACCAACCTATACCTTGGCTCCGGCCTATTGCTTCTGATAATGGCACTCGAACTCGGCGCGAGCAGCGTCTCGCTGGAACGGACGCCGGGCGGGCGACGCCTCGTCGTCCGGCGCGACGTCGCCGCGTCGGCCGATATCGTCTGGGACATTCTGACAGACACCGACTGCTGGCCCGACTGGGGGCCGTCGGTCACGGCCGTGGAGACGGACGGCCGGTACATCACCGAGGGGACGACCGGCCGTGTCCGCGTCGCTGGCGCAGTGTGGCTCCCGTTCGAGGTGACTGCCTGTGCGCCGTACCGCTGGACCTGGGACGTGGCTCGGCTCCCCGCGACAGGTCACTTCGTCACGGAGCGCACCGACGGGTCCGTCGTCGGCTTCGAGATTCCGCCGCTGGCGGCCGGCTACGCGCCGGTGTGTGCCCGCGCCTGCCGGCGCATCGCCGCTCTCGCACGCGACGCGTAGGTCAGGTCCGGACCGGCGTCTGTGACCGCGTGGAGCCGTCCTCGTCCGGACTGGCCACCGTCGTTGTGCCCGTGATTTCGAAGCGCGTCCCGCCGTCGGCGCTTTCGGTCACGTCGATGTCCCAGCCGTGGGCTTCGACGATTCGCTGGACGATTGCCAGTCCCAGCCCGCCCTCGCCGTCCGCCGTCGAGTAGCCGTCGTTGAGGACGGCGTCGCGCTTGGCGGCCGGGATGCCGGAGCCGTCGTCGGCGACGTAGAAGCCGTCGGCCAGGTCACCGACGCGGACCGTCAGGCCGGCACCGCGAGCGCTCCCGCCCAGGGACCGCTCGTTTCCGGCCCCCTGTTCCACGCTGTCGTCGGACCCCGTCCGACTGCTCGTGGAGCCGTGCTCCACGCTGTTCCGGAACAAGTTTTCGAACAGGTGTCGGAGTCGGTCCGGATCGGCGTCGACGACGGCCGAGACGTCGTTTTCCAGCCTCGCAGCGCCCGTCGGCACGGCCGTCCAGCAGTCCTCGACCAGGTCGCCGAGGTCGACGGCCTCCGTCTCGCTGATGACGTGCCCGCTCCGGGCCAGCGTCAGCGTCCGGTCGACGAGCGTCCCCATCCGATCCAGCGCCGCCGCAGCCGTCTCTAAGTGCTCCGAATCGCGGTCCTCGCGTGCGAGTTCGAGACGCCCCGAGGCGACGCTGAGGGGGTTCCGGAGGTCGTGTGCGACCACGGCCGCGAACTCGTCGAGGCGCTCGTTGCGCTGCTCGACGGCCTCCCGGCGGAGCCGGTGGCGCTCGACCTCAACGGCCCGCGAAATCGCGCGCGCCTCGAAGATGCCCATCACGAGCCCGGCGAAGCCGCCGACGGTGGCCGCGAACAGCCCCCAGCCGATGTCCTCGCCCAGCGACCCCGTCGGCCACGTCAGAATCATCACCACGTTCAACAGCAGGAAACACGCGAGGCTGCCGCCGAACCAGACCCCGATGCGCCGGTACCGTGCCGGTTCTATCTCCGAGTTCTCGAGCCAGAATCCGCCGACGATTATCCCCGCTGCGAACGGAACGACCACCACCATGCTGACGACGAAATCGACGGTCAGAACGGCCGAGAGTCCCCCACCGGAGAAGTAGAAGTAGTTGGCGACAATCGCGAAGAGGAACAGCCAGCCGACTCCCTGAACGACGGCTGGCAAGCGATGCGTCCGACTGTCAGGGAGTGTCACTTCTCCATCGGTTCGCTAGACGCACATTTACATCTGCCGGCCAGCTGAACGGGCGCGAAACGGCGAGTCCGCCGCTGTAATCCGCGTGCTGTCGTACCGTCGACTACTGTTTGGTTACGCGTGCGTCGGATACTTTGTGTATGTCGTCGTCGATGCCGGCCCCGTCGCAGTCGTCGTTCGGACATCGATAGTGCCAGCCGTCCTCCGTGGCCGCTCGCTCGGTGAACCGGTCGCCGCATTCGTCGCAGTAGAGCTGCCCGGCCGAACACGTGTCGCGGTGGAGTTCGAGTTCGAGTTCTGTGCTAAAGGTCCGCTTGCAGTTCCGACAGATATGAGGCATATTCGAGAATACAGATTCATCCCTTATAGCGATACCGGAACGTTCACGGCCGCTTCTTTCCGTTGTCGGCAGGTACGGGCCGCCGCCGTCCGTCGGTTTTCGTCCGTCCACACCCATCATATATCGGATAGGTAGGCTGACAGAACTGTCCACCGATGTACACATCCTGCCTGCGAGCGGGTCGGTGCCCGACTCTAGCAGTCGCCGGGCCGCGCCCAGCCGCTAGACCGTCGTCACGTCGATTCGCGCGCCGCCGGCGTCGCTGTCACCGACCGATACCGTCCAGCCGTGGGCGCGGGCCGCGGTGTCGACGAGGAACAGCCCGTACCCCTCGCCGTCCCGCGTCGTCCCGAACCCCTGGTCGAACACGTCCTCGCGGTCCGCCTCGGGAATCCCCGGGCCGTCGTCGGCCACGTAGAACCCCGACGGGGTGTCGCCGACGGTGACGGTCACCGGCCCCTCGCTGTGGGCGACGGCGTTGTCGAACAGTTCGCGCAACAGCAACTGGAGCCGGTCGCTCTCGGCGTCGACGGCCGTCTCCGTCGCCACGTCGAGCGTCGCGTCGTCGTAGCCCGCCCCGGCCCAGACCTCGGACGCGACGTCAGCCAGCGAGAGCGAGTCGGTCTCAGTCACCGGACGCCCGATGCTCCCGATGCGGGAGAGGTCGGTCAGCAGCGACTCCACCCGGCCGACCGACCGGAGCAGGGCGTCCTCGTGGGGTTCGCCGACGTCCAGTAGCTCCAGTCGCCCCATGACGACGTTCAGCGGGTTCTTCGCGTCGTGGGAGACGCCGCTGGAAATCCTGTCCCACTGGGTCGCACCGACCCGCCAGTCGGTCGGCCACCGGGTCGCGTACGCCTCGAGTTTCGCGGCCAGCAGGGACGGCGGCGTCCCGGCTGGCAGGTAGTCGGTGACGCCGGCCCGCAGTGCCTCGGTGACCCGCTCCGGGTCGGGGTCGGCCGCGACGGCGACGATTGGACTCTCGACCCCCGCCGCTCGCAGCGTCTCGAACACCGCCACCGCGTCGTCGCCGTCGTCGCTGACGACGACGCCCCTGACGTCCCCGTCGTCCAGTCGGTCCCGGACGGCGCTCGTGTCTCGGACTGCTTCGGCTGTTCCCGACGGGAAGGCCTCGGAGAGTGCCCCTGCCAGGTCAGCCGCGTCGGTGCCGGCCACGAGATACACTGTCCCACGAGCAGGCGTCATCCTCTGACACTACGAAAACGGGCGATAAGAAACCGACGATGGCCTACAGCAGGTCTTCGACGTGGTCAGCGACTTCCTCGGGCGTGTCGCCGACCGGGACGCCGTTGTCCTCTAGAGCGGTAATCTTCGACTGCGCGGTCCCGGTCCCGGAGCCGGAGACGATTGCGCCCGCGTGACCCATCCGCTTTCCGGGCGGCGCGGTACGGCCGGCGATGAAGCCGGCGACTGGCGTGTCCATGTGCTCGCCGATGTAGCGAGCGGCCTCCTCCTCGTCCTCGCCGCCGATTTCGCCGCACATGACGACGGCGTGGGTGTCGGGGTCGGCCTCGAACTGTTCGAGCGCGCCGATGAAGTCCGTCCCGATGATGGGGTCGCCGCCGATGCCGATGGCCGTCGACTGGCCGATGCCGCGGTTCGTGAGGTTGTCGACGACCTGGTAGGTCAGCGTTCCCGAGCGGGAGACGAGACCGACGTTCCCGGACGAGAAGATGTTCCCCGGGAGGATGCCGAGCTTGGCGACGCCGGGCGTGATGACGCCGGGGCAGTTCGGCCCGACCAGGTGCGTGTCGGTCTCCTGCAGTTTGCGGTAGACCCGCGCCATGTCCTGGGTCGGGATGCCCTCGGTGATGGCGACGACGAGGTCGATGCCCCGCGCGTCCAGGGCCTCGAAACAGGCGTCGCCGGCGAAGGCCGGCGGCACGAACACGACGGCGGCGTTGGCGTCCTCCTCGCGGGCGGCCTGCTGGACCGTGTCGTAGACCGGCACGCCGGCGACCTCCTGCCCGCCGCGGCCCGGCACTGCGCCGGCGACGACGTTGGTGCCGTACTCCAGCATCTGTTCGGTGTGGAACTTCCCTTCACCGCCGGTGATCCCCTGTACAACGACGCGCGTGTTTTCGTCGACTAGAACACTCATGCTTCCACCTCCTTCGCGTACTCGACTGCACGCTGGACGGCGTCCTCCAGCGTGTGTTCGACCGTGACGAGGTCCTCGTTCAGAATCTCCATCCCTTCCTCGGCGTTGGTGCCGGCGAGGCGGACGGTGACCGGTTTCGGAATCTCGTCGAACTGCTCTAAGGCCTGGTTGATGCCGTTGGCGACCTCGTCGCCGCGGGTGATCCCCCCGAAGATGTTGAACACGACCGAGTCGACGTTGTCGTCGGAGAACACCATGTCGAGGGCGTTCGCGATGCGGTCGGCCTTCGCGCCGCCGCCCACGTCGAGGAAGTTGGCCGGCTCGCCGCCGTAGTAGTCGACGAGGTCGAGCGTCGTCATCACGAGCCCCGCGCCGTTGCCGATGATGCCGACGTTGCCCGAGAGCCGGACGTAGTCGAAGCCGTACTCGTCGGCCTTCTGTTCGAGTTCGTCGCCCTCCGCCGCTTCCTCGCCCATCTCCGCGATTTCCGGCTGGCGGAACAGGGCGTCGCCGTCGATGTTCATGACGGCGTCGGCCGCGATGACCTCGTCGTCGGCCGTAATCATCAGGGGGTTGATCTCCGTGTCAGCGCCGTCGCGGTCGTCCCACAGCTGGTACAGCGTCGTGAGGACGCTCGCCACGTCGTTTGCGACCTCGCGGTCGACGCCGGCCTCGTAGACGACCTTCCGGGCCTGGAAGGGGTGCATCCCGAAGGCGGGGTCGATGTGCTCGCGGGCGATGGCGTCGGGGTCTTCCTCGGCGACCTCCTCGATGTTGACGCCGCCCTTCGTCGAGACCATGGCGACGGGGCGACCCTCGCCGCGGTCCATCGTCACGCCGACGTACAGTTCGTTGACGAAGTCGACGGCCTCCTCGACGAGCACCTTCGAGACGTGGTAGCCCTTGAGGTCCATCCCGAGGATGGCCTCGGCGGCCTCCTCGGCCTCCGCCTTGTCCTCGACGAGTTTGATACCGCCGGCTTTGCCGCGGCCGCCCACGTGGACCTGTGCCTTGATGGCGACTGGATATCCGATTTCCTCGGCCGCGTCGACGGCCTGGTCTACTGTCTCGGCCAGCTGCGAAGCGGGCGTCGGGATGCCCGCGTCAGCGAAGACCTGCTTCGCCTGGTATTCGTGCAAGCGCATGTCATGCAGACAGGCGAGCGGTGGCGATTTAAATCCGTCTTTCTCGTCCTGCGAGCGGGCCGCCCTCCACCACGGTGTCCCGTGGCCGGCGGTCGGCGTCAGCAGTGGAATCCGACAGACCCAGGCCGCTGCACCGCGAAGCGCGCACATGGTCGACGACAGGCACGGGACCGACGGTGTCGCCGACGAGACGCTCGACGCTGTGGCCGAGGCGCTGGGAGCCGCCGACACCGGCGTCGCGCTCACCGGCGCGGGCGTCTCGACGGCGTCGGGTATCCCCTCCTTTCGCGGCGAGGACGGAGTCTGGGAGCGCCACGACCCGTCCGACTTCCACCGCCGCCGGTTCGACGCCGACCCCGCGGGCTTCTGGGCGGACCGCATCTCGCTCCGGGAGGCCATCTACGGCGACGTAGACCCCGACCCAAACGCCGCACACGAGGCGCTGGCGGCGCTCGAATCGTCGGGTCATCTCGACGCCGTGCTCACACAGAACGTCGACGGACTACACGACGACGCCGGAACGGACCGGGTCGTCGAACTCCACGGGACCCATCGGCGCGTGGTCTGTGACGACTGCGGCCACCGCCGGGACGCCGACGCCGTGTTCGAACAGGCCGCCAAGAGCGGGGACCTGCCGCCGCGCTGTGACTGCGGCGGCGTCTACCGACCCGACGTGGTCCTGTTCGGCGAACCTATGCCCGACGTGGCGATGAACGAGGCCCAGCGCCTCGCCCGCGACAGCGACGTGTTCCTGGCGGCGGGGTCGTCGCTGTCGGTCCAGCCGGCGTCGCTCCTGCCGAAAATCGCGGCGGAGGCGGGCGCAACGCTGGTCGTGATAAACTACGAGGAGACGCCGCGTGACGCGAGTGCGGCCCACGTGCTCCGTGCGGATGTCACGCGGGTGTTGCCGGCGATTGCCGAGCGGTTATAGCTCGACGCCGCCGGGAATCAGACTCTGTCCGCGCAGGAGGCTCCCGTCGTGGTCGTAGACGAGCAGCGTTCGAAGCTCGTAGGTCCGGGACTCCCCCTCGCCGTCGGTGAGACGGACCCTAAACTGTGGGTCTTCTTGGGCGTCCGCCGCGGAGACGAGCGCGTCGACGTCCGCCGTCGGTGCCGTCGCCTCGAAGACGTACTCCCCGGTGAGGCGGTTCGTCAGCGAGAGCACGCCGTCCGCCTCCGGCTGGCGGCGGAAGGTCACGTCGATGTCCTCGCCGTCGAGCGTGCCGCCGTCTACTTTGCTGAGGCGCTCCCGGACCTCTCCTGTCGGCCCATCGTACACGATTGCTATCGTCGGGTCGTCGTTGTCGGCGGCCGAAGCCTGGATATCGACGGTGAAGTAATCACGCCTCATTCCGGTACACTACGGTACGTCGCCCGAGCAAATGAACGTAACGGCGTCCGGACTGTCGGTATCGGTAGCTTTTACCGGACCGGCCCACCCTCTGACAGTAGTATGGCCTGGGTGAAAGCAGAGTACGCGGGCGAGTTCGCGGTGCTCGCGACGTGGCTGGTCGGAGTGGCCCCGTGGTCGGTTTCGCTGTTCGAGGCCGACGGACTGACTGTCGTCGCGCTCCGGTTTCTCCCCTTCCGGTTCCAGTTCATCTTCGGCGCGACCCTGGCCGGCGAACGGCCCTTCCTCTGGGCCTGGCAGGTCGCCGCCTTCCAGGACTCCGCGACGGTCGCCCTCGCCGGGACGCTCGGGGTCGCGGCCCTGGGCACGTTCCTGCTCCCGTTCGGCCTCAGCCTCTACTACTACGCCGCCGAGGAGCGCCTCGAAGCGGCCCTCCCCGTCGACCCGGTCCGACTGCTCGGCGGGCTGGTCGGGCTGGTCGGCCTCCTCACGCTCGCGGCCAGCGCGCTGTTTATCACCTCGTTTCCCGGCGTCACCGTCCCCGTCGGCGCGCTCGTCGCCCTGGCGTTCGCCTACCTCTTGCTCACCGTCGACCGGACGTGACGGCCAGCCGGCCCCGGCGGCCGCTGGCGATTATACTCCTGATAATTTGGCGAGCGAATTTAAGTAGGTGGATACGATAGCAGAGGTATATTCCGCGGAGCGCCGTCCGCTCCCACCCGACCACCGATGTCGAACCCAGAACCCCCCGAACCCGGTGACTTCGTTTCGGACCCGCTCGGCCACATCCAGGCGTGGCTCTCGCGGACCGCGACCGTGCTCAGCGGGTCGGCGGTCCCGACGGCGAACTACGACCCCAACCGCCACGGCGCGCTGGTCGAGTTCGACGGGCTGGACGGCTACGAGGAGGTCGACCGCTACTGGCTCAACGCCCCATTCGCCTTCGCCTCTATCAACCACGACCCCGACCGCGACGAGCACCTGTATCAGGTCGTCGAGCCGTCGCTGTCCGACATCGAGCGGGAGCTGCTGGACCGCCTGTTCGAGGACATCCGCATCCCGCTCATCTACCGCGATGACGTCGACGCCGACCCCGAGCGCGTCCTCGCCGAGGAGCTCGAAGCGCGGCTGGAGGAGTACGGCGTCGTCATCGAGCCCGAGACGTTCTACCGCCTGTTTTACTACCTGTACCGGTCGTTCCAGGGCTACGGCCACATCGACCCCCTGATGCACGACCCGGACATCGAGGACATCTCCTGTGACGGGGCGAACCTCCCTATCTTCGTCTACCACGACGAGTACACCGACATCGAGACGAGCATCGTCTACGACGACGACGAACTGGACGACTTCGTCATCCAGCTGGCCCAGCGCTCGGGCCGGCACGTCTCCGTCTCCGACCCCGTCGTCTCGACGACGCTCCCGGACGGGTCCCGCATCGAACTCGCGCTGGGCGAGGAAGTGACCCCGCGTGGCTCCGCGTTCACCATCCGGAAGTACGCCGACGAGCCGTTCACGCCCATCGAACTGCTGGAGTACGGCACCTTCTCCGTCGAGATGCTCGCCTACCTCTGGCTGGCCATCGAGTCGAACAAGTCGCTCATCTTCGCCGGCGGGACGGCGGCCGGCAAGACCACGTCGATGAACGCGCTGGCGATGTTCCTTCCGCCCCGGTCGAAGGTGCTCTCCATCGAGGACACCCGCGAGCTGTCGCTGTACCACGACAACTGGCTCTCGTCTGTCACCCGCGAGCGGCTGGACGACTCGGACATCACGATGTACGACTTGCTGCGGTCCGCGCTGCGGCACCGCCCCGAGTACATCATCGTCGGCGAGGTGCGCGGCGAGGAGGCGATTACGCTGTTCCAGGCGATGAATACCGGCCACACGACGTTCTCGACGATGCACGCCGACTCCGTCCAGACTGTCATCAACCGGCTGGAGAACGAACCCATCAACGTCCCGCGGCCGATGGTCCAGAGCCTCGACATCCTCTGTGTGCAGGTGCTGGCCCGCTCGGGCGACGAGCGCGTCCGTCGGGCGAAGACCCTCGCGGAAATCGAGGGCATCGACCAGCGGACCGGCGAACTGGACTACTCGACGACGTACAACTGGCGGGCCACCGAGGACCGCTTCAGCGAGAACAACAGCGAGCTCCTGGACGAGATTCGAGCCGAGCGGGGCTGGACGCAGTCGGAACTGCTGACCGAACTCCGCAACCGCCAGCGGTTCCTCCGCTACCTCCAGTCAGAGGGCATCACCGACTACCGGAAGTTCACGGCGATGGTCAACAAGTACTACGCGGACAAAGCGCAGGTCCTCGAGAACATCGACGACGGCGCGATAGCCTGACATGGCGCTGAACCCGCTCGGTCTGGCACCGCTCGCCGTCGTCGTCGGCATCGTGGGGCTGGTCGGCTACAGCGCGGTCGACGAGCGGTTCGACCGCAACGTCACGCGGCTGTCCCGCCGGGTGTTCGGCCGGTACGTGGGCCAGTCGGCGGCGCGCGAACGCCAGCTCGAAGCCGCCTACGTCGACGAGACCTACCGCGGGTACGCCGCCAGAACGCTCGTCTACGCCTGCCTCGGAGCGGTCGCCGGCGCTATCACCGGCGCGTACGCCGTCGGCGGCCTGCTGCTGGTGCTGCCGGCGCTGGTGGAACTCGCCCAGGGGCTCCCTTCCACGATGGTGACTGCCTTCGGCCTGCGCACGTTCGAACTCGTGTTGACGCCGACCGAGACGCTCTACGTCCTCATCGGCGGCGGCGTGTTCGCGGGCGCGGCGACGGCCGGGCTCACGTACCTCTACCGCTGGGAGCGACTCAAGAACCGGGCGGACGTTCGGAGCCGGAACATCGACGAGGGGATGGCCCGCACCATCGCCTTCATGTACGCGCTCTCCCGCGGCGGCATGTCGTTCCCGGACGTGCTGCGCGTCCTGGCCCGGAACCAGGAAATCTACGGCGACACGGCCAGAGAGGTCGGCGTCGCCGTCAGGGAGATGGACCTGTTCGGCCGGGACATGATAACGGCGCTCGAACACGTCTCCCGGCGGACGCCCAGCGAGCAGTTCAAGACGTTCACCGAGAACCTCTCCAGCGTCCTCCAGAGCGGCCAGTCGCTGGCCCCGTTCCTCCGGGAGCAGTACGAGCGCCACCAGGAGCAGGCCGCCGAGCGCCAGGAAGACCTGCTGGAGCGGCTGGCGACGGTCGCCGAGGCGTACGTCACCGTGTTCGTCGCCGCCGTGCTCTTCCTGATGACGATTCTGCTCGTGTTCGGCCTGACGACGACGGACACGCTCTGGCTGTTGCAGGTGATGGCGTATCTCGTCATCCCGCTGGCCAACGTCGGGTTCATGGTGTATCTGGACATCAAGCTCCAGTCGCTGGGCATCGGGAGCGCCGGCACGACGGACATCCTGGAGCGCTACGAGACGGCGACGCTGGGCAAGCCCAGCCTGGGGACCGGTCGCCTGGGCCTGACCGACGGCGGCGTCGCCCCGGCCGACGAGGCGAACTGGCTCCGGCTCCGGTTCCACGACCGCGTCAAGTCGGTGCGGGACCTACTCAGCGCCCCCGTGCAGTCGCTGGTCTGGAACCCGATGTACGTCCTCTCCCTCGCCGTCCCCGTCGCGGTGGTGCTGTTGCTCGTCCGCGCCCCCGCGGCGTTCCAGACGCCGTCGGCCAACGTCCGCATCCTCGACGACCTCGTCATCCAGTCCGTCCTGCTGGTGCTGGGGCCGTTCGCGCTGGTGCGGTTCGTCTACACCCGGCGGCTCTCCCGCATCGAGGACGCGACGCCGGACCTGCTCGAACGGCTGGCGAGCTTGAACGAGGCCGGGATGACCGTCGTCGAGAGCCTCCGGCGGGTCCGCGGCAGCGACATCGGCGTGCTCACCGAAGAGATGCACCGCATCTGGGCAGACATCAGGATGGGGGCGAACGTCGACGACGCGTTCGTCCGGTTCGGCCGCCGGGTCCAGACGACGGCGATAACGCGCATCGTGACCCTGCTGACCCACGCGATGCACGCCTCGGGACAGCTCGGACCGGTGTTCCGCATCGCGGCCACGCAGTCCCGGGCCGACCTCCGGTTGAAGCAGCGGCGACGCCAGCAGATGCTCACCTACCTCGTGGTCATCTACGTCGCCTTCCTGGTGTTCCTGGTCATCATCGTCGCCGTCCAGGAGGTGCTGGTCCCGAGCCTCCCCTCCAGCGTGCCGACGCCGGCCGGCGAGTCGAACCGCCTCGGCGTCAGCGTCGACCAGTTCGCCCGCTTCGGCCGCGTCGACAAGGCCGCGTACACGCTCGTGTTCTTCCACACCGCGCTGATTCAGGCGGTTCTCACGGGCTTCATTGGCGGCCAACTCGGCGAGGGGACGCTCAAGGACGGCGCGAAACACGCCGCGATTCTGCTGGGCGTCGCCTACGTCGCCTTCATCCTCCTCACCTCGCCGGTCGCGTCGATGACGGTCACCGGTCCCGCCGTCGCGGACGACCAGATAACGGTCGAGTCAGCGTCGCTGTCGGAGGGCGGATTCATCGTCGTCCGCCAGTTCGAGGCCGACGGGCGAGTGCTCGGGACCTCCGAGTACCTCCCCTCGGGCACGCACAGCGACGTGCGGATTACGCTGGACAGGCCCCCCTCGACCGGGCAGTCGCTCGTGCTCGTCGCCCACCAGGACACCAACGGGAACCAGGAACTCGACTACCCCTTCGACAGCACCGCTGGCTCGCCGGACCGGCCGTACGCGGCGTCGACGGCCGGCGAGAACGTCACCGTCGAGTACACGGTCGGCTGACGCTGGATTTACGGTGTCCAGTCGGGTAGGGTGCGCTGATGGAGTTCGCCGCCTTCGCCGACCGGGCCGACGCAATCGAAGCCGAGAGCGCCGACACCGCGATTACCGAGGCGGTCACCGACCTGTTCGCCGACGCGGGGTCTGACCTCCCGACGCTCGCTCGCTTCGTCCAGGGCCGGGTGTTCCCGGCCTACGAATCGCGCACGCTCGACATCGGGCCGCGGCTCTGCTACGAGGCCATCGCGCGGGCGGCCGGTCGGAACGTACGCGCCGACGACGTGGAGGGGCGGCTGGCCGACGTGGGCGAAATCGGAGCCGTCGCGGCCAGCTACGACCTCGGCGGCCAGCAGGGCCTCGCCGCGTTCGGAGCCGGCGGGACCGACGTGCTCACGGTGGCCGAACTCGACGCCGAGCTACGGGACCTGGCGGCCGTCGACGGCAGCGGGAGCCAGGGGACCAAGGTGGACATCCTCTTCGGGCTGTTCAACCGCTGCTCGCCGTCGGAAGCCGCCTTCCTCGCCCGACTCGTCCTCTCGGAGATGCGCATCGGCGTCGGCGAGGGAACGGTCCGCGACGCCGTCGCGGCCGCCTTCGACGTGCCCGTCGAAGCCGTCGAGCGGGCGCTCCAGGTCTCGAACGACTACGGGTACGTCGCCGAGGTGGCCCGCGACGAGGGCGAGGACGGGCTGGCGGCCATCACGCTCGAAATCGGCCGCCCGGTCCAGGCGATGCTCGCGCAGGCGGGGACCGTCACCGGGGCGCTCGACGACTGGGAGCGCGTCGCGGTCGAGTGGAAGTACGACGGCGCTCGCGTGCAGGTCCACTTCGACGGCGAGGACGCCCGCCTGTTCTCCCGGAACATGGAGGAGGTCACCGACCCGCTCCCGGAAGTCGTCGACCGCGTCGAGTCGACGCTGTCCGCGCCCGCCATCCTCGACGGCGAGGTCGTCGCGGTCGACGACGACGGCGACCCGCTCCCCTTCCAGGAGGTCCTTCGGCGCTTCCGACGCAAGCACGACGTGGCCGCGGCCCGCGAGGACGTGGCGGTCCGCCTGCACGCCTTCGACTGCCTGCACGCCGATGGCGAGGACCTGCTGGACGCCCCGCTGCAGACGCGTCACGACCGCCTCGACTCGCTGTGTGCCGCCGACGGCGATCTCGTCTCAGAGGTCCAGGTCTGTGACACCGCCGACGAGATCGAGAAGATCGAGGCGGCGGCCCTCGAAGCCGGCCAGGAGGGAATCATGCTGAAAGACCCGACAGCAGCGTACTCGCCGGGCAAGCGGGGCAAACACTGGCGCAAGCGCAAGCCCGACGTGGAGACGCTGGACTGCCTCGTCACCGGCGCGGAGTGGGGCGAGGGTCGCCGGGCGAACGTCCTCGGGACGTTCGAACTCGCCGTGCGGACCGACGACGGCTACGCCACCGTCGGCAACGTCGCCACGGGGCTCACCGACGAAGAACTCGACGACCTGACCGAGCGCTTCGAGGCACACGTCCGCGCCGAGGACGGCCGCGAGGTCGACCTCGACCCCGCCGTCGTCTTCGAGGTCGGCTACGAGGAGATACAGGCCTCCCAGTCCTACGACTCGGGCTACGCGCTGCGATTCCCCCGATTCCGCTCGGTCCGCGAGGACAAATCTCCCGCGGACGCCGACTCGCTGGAGCGGGTCGAGCGACTGGCCGAGAACGGCTGACCGGCGACGACGAACGAGCGCGGTTCGCGGTCCGGACCGACACGCGTAATGGCCACCTCCGTGTACGATCCTCCATGACGATCCGACACGACGGCATCACCGCCGAGTGGCTCGGCTACGCGACCCTCCGACTCGAAGGCGAAGACACAGTGGTCTACTTCGACCCCGGCCGCTACGGCGTCCTCACCGGCGAGTGGGAGCCTGACACGCCCGGCGTCGGCCACCCGCCGACGCGCGACTACGCCCCGAAGGACGGCGACATCGTCTGTGTTACTCACGTCCACCACTACGACCCCGACGGCATCCGCCGGGTCGCCAGCGACGACGCCACCGTCGTCGCCTGCGATGGCATCAACGTCCACGCCTCCGACCGCGACCTCGACCGTCTCGCCGACCTCGACTACGAGGTGCGCGAGGTATCGACGGAGGCCGACATCCTGGTCGACGGCGTGCCAATCTGGACCGTCCCGGCGTACAACCACGAGGACGGCCGGAACCTCAAGGACGACGGCACGCCCATCCACCCGAAGGGCATCGGCTGTGGCTTCCTCGTCGCCGTCGACGACACCCGCGTGTTCTGGACCGGAGACACCGACGTGCTGGAGGGCCACGCGGAACTCGACGTCTCGCTGTTCGTCCCCTCCATCGCCCAGAGCTACACGATGAACCGCCACGAGGCCGCCGACCTCGCCGAGGCGATGGACCCGGACCTCGTGCTCCCGATGCACTACAACACGTTCACGTCGCTGGAAGCCGACTCGGGCGCGTTCGCCGAGGACGTGGCAAAGCGCGGCGTGCCGGTCGTGCTGGACGAGAACTGACTGGCGAACCAGCCTGACAACGCCGTACTTCCCCCTACTCAGTGCGACCGTTCTCGTTTTCCACTCGACAGAAAACACTTACCGAGAGACAGGAGATGGACTGGCAATGCCCTCCTCCCGTCGGCGCTACCTTCGCGGCTGTGTCGCGACCCTCGGACTGGCAACCGCTGGCTGTCTCGGTTCGGACGGGGCCATAGAGACTACACCGATTGGAACTGAGGCGACGCCGGAATCAAAGGTCGAGACGGCCACCCACACGAAGAGCGGGGAAACGGAACCGGTCGTCGCCTGGCGGCATTCACTCGGTTCAGCAATCACTGCCCCGCCAATCAGTACGGGGAGCCATCTGTACGTCGGCACCGAGTCGGGAACGGTCGCAACACTCGCAACTGCTGACGGGAGCCAGCAGTGGTCGTACGACGCGAGCGACCCCATCAGTTCGCAGCCGAGACGCGTCGGGAACACCGTCTTCGTCGTACGCGGGAAAGAGGGGCTGTACGAGGACCACAGCGTCGTCGCGCTCGACGCCGAAACCGGCGCGAAACAGTGGACGTTCGCGCCTGAAGAGTGGTGGCTGGAGTTGCTCGGCGCGACCGAGGACATGGTGTACATCGGGACGAACACCGACGCCCCGTCGAAGCAGGGGCGAACGCTCTACGCGCTCACCGTCTCTGACGGGTCGGTGCAATGGTCCGGGGAAATCGGGGACCAGTACGAGGGAGCGGTGCGCAACGGGGCGATATACGTGGCGTCGTACGGTCGGTTCTACGCGTACGACGCTGAGACCGGTGAGCAACGGTGGACTAGTGACGTCTCGGACTACTACTCCCAGACGATGGTCGCCACCGACGACACGCTCTGTTATGCCGCCGACGTGGACGAGACTCACGGCACGCTCATCGGCGTCGCGGCCGACACCGGTGCGACCCGCTGGACCCACGACGACGGGTTCGTGACATCGACGACCCTCCACGACGGGATGCTCTACGTCGGCGGCCCACACGTCGCCGCGCTCGACCCGACGACCGGCGAGCAACGGTGGCGAGCGGACCAGTCCGGGTACGTCCAACAGGCCCCGGTTCAGAATGGGACACTCTATACGGGCGGCGACGTGGTTCGCGGTCACGACAGTAGTACCGGCGAACTTGACTGGTCGTGGGAGCCGGACGTGAACGTCGAGGGACTGATGCCGGCGGCGGTCGTCTCCGATACCCTGTACGTGGACTCGTGGACGGACGGCGACCCACGGAACCGATTCAAATTCGCGGTCGATGCGACGGCGGGGACGGAACGGTGGACGTTCGACGCCGAGCGCGACCTGACCGACCTGTCCGCTGACGGGTCGCGGGCGTACGTCGCTGCCGAAAACACGGTGTACGCGCTAGAATAACCGGGAACCCGTCCCGTCGACGCCGCGCTTACAGGATACCCATCTCGGTCAGCCGCTCGGGCAGATACGTGTCCGTCACGAAGTCGAGCCCGCGAGAGGCCAGCGCCTGCTGTTCTGCCTTCTTGTTGATGTCGAGCTGGAGCTCTATCTGCTCGGTCCAGAACTCCGACTGGAAGCGCGGGTCCTCCAGTTCGCTCTCCAGGGCATTGACGTCGGAGTCCGACAGCGGGTCCGTCGGTAGTTCGTACTCGACGATGTCCTCCGGGCGGATACCGATGAACTGGGCCTCGGGGGTCGCCAGGTACTCCGAGAGGTGCGCGCTCTTGATGGAGCCGTAGGAGACCGACCCGAAGATGCGGTACGACCACGGGTCACCGTCAGTGAACACCGTGACCGGGAGGTCGAGTTCGTCGTGGAGCCGCTTGATGAGCCGCCGGGTCGCCCGCGCCGGCTGGCCGCCGAGGTGGACGACAAGCGCGTCGTACTCGTCGTCGAAACCGTTCTCGACGAGTCGGTCGCGCATGCCGCCGGTCTCCACGCAGAGGACGAACGCCGCGTCGTTGTCGAGGAACTCGATGGTGTCGGGGTTGTTCGGAATCTGGTAGCCGCCCTGCCCGACGTCGTCCTGGCAGTGAATCTCGCGGTCGCCGCGGTTGGTCTGCTCGCGGAGGAGCAGCGGTCCCATCACCTTCGCCCCGGACTCCTCCGGGCGCATGTGGAAGTCCTCGCGTTTGACGTCGGAGACGATTTCGAGGTCCTCGATGAGGTTGTTCGACTCGTCCTGCGTGTTGAACTGGGCCTCGTCGAGGTCCCAGGACTCCGAGAGGTAGTACAGTTCACGCAGGGTCGAGGAGCGGTCCTCCTCCAGTTGCTGGGAGAGGAAGTCGATGGTGTAGACGGCTTTCAGAATCTTCTCGGCCCCGGAAATCGTCTTGGCCGACCGGGTGGAGTTGCGGTCGCCGTACACCCAGACCTGCTCGTCCTCGTCGAAGACGATGTTGGACTTGGTCCGGGTCGGGATGGTCATCGTCGGCACCTCGCCGTCGGCGAACTGGTCGTAGAAGTCCGCCGCGAGGTCGATGAGTTGCTCGCGCGCTTCCTCGGTGTCGGGTGTGGTGTCTGAGTCGGTGCTCATGTCAGGCGTTCACCGTGAGTTTCTCCTCTTCGACGCCGTCGACCGAGACGGTGAACTCGGCCTCGTCGCGCACGCTGTACTCCAGGACGGCGGTCTCGCCGGCCGCCACCGTCGGCGACCACTTGACGAACCACTCGCCGTCCATCTCGACGACGGTCGCGCCGTTGGTGTCCTGTGGCTCGGCGGTGACGATGTCGGTCAGGTCGATGTCCGCGTTCGTGTCGTCGTTGTTCTCGACGGTCACGCGGACGGTGCCGTCCTCGACCTCGCGCTCGACGAGCACGTTGTTCATGATGCGCGCCAGCGAGTCGTCGATGTGCAGGTCGTCGTTGCCGGTCACTTCGGTGAGCTTCTCGGCCATCTCGGGCAGGATAGTCGCCAGCTTGTCCTGTTTCTCGCGGCGCTGTTGCATCGACTGGCGCTTGTTCAGGTAGCTCTTGAGTTCGCGGGCGGCCTCCCGGATGGCGAGTTCTATCTCGTCTTCCATCTCGGGGACGTTGGCGATGGCGTCCTTGGACTCGCTGGTGAACGGCACGTTCGTCGAGGCGACGTGGACCATGACGACCGCCGGCCCGTTAGGGATGCCCGAGCCGCCGGGCTGGTCGAGGTTGTAGTTGCGCCAGCGAATTGACTTCACCACGTCCGTCGTCGCACAGGCCCCGCGCTGGTAGACGAGCGGCACGCGGTTGGCAAAGCGCATCACGTCGACGCTGCCCTCGGCCTCCAGTTCGCCGCCGTAGGCGATGCCGGCCTCGACGATGAACGGGTCGCCGCCGTGGACCGCCGCGTCCCGCGTCGAGGCGGCGTAGAAGTCCGCGTCGAACTCCTTGCGGAGCCCCTCCTCGACCAGTTCGGCGCTGATGGGCGAGAGACAGTCCGTCGGCGGCGCGATGATGTCCGTCTCGCGCATCGCCGACAGCAGTTCGCTCGCGGTGTCGCGGTCGGCGGCGATGTCGGCGACCTTCGGCGGGTCCTCCGGGATGCTCACGGCCGCGGTCCAGAGCTCGTCCAGCACGTTCTCGCGGGCCGTCTCGCCGAAGGTGGCGTCGTCCTGCTCCTCGGTCATGTCGGCCGCACGGTCGACGTACCCCCGGAGTTCGTCGCGGGTCAGCCGGTGGCGGCCCTCGTCGGCGAACTTGTCGGCGAGGCGCGTCGCGAGGCCCTCGATTGCGGCGTCGTCCTTCCGGACCGTCGTCGCCTCGTCGACCAGCGCGTACAGGTCGCTGGACAGGTCGCTCGTGACTGCGCCCCACGCGGCCTCGACGGCGTTCTCTCGGACCGTCGCGCCGAACGTCGTGTCGCCGTTGGCCTCGGCCTCGTCAGCGGCCTCGTCGACGATGGCCTCGACCTCGTGGTACGCGACCCGGTCGCGGTCGTGAATCGCGTCAGAAACGGCGGCGGCGAAGGTCGCGGTCGTCTCCGCGCCCTTGTTCGCCACGGCGGCCTCCACGGCGGCCTCGACGTCTGCGTCCTCGCCGACCTTCGGCGGCTGCCAGGCCATGCCGCGACCGTAGTGACGGTCGTTGAAGTTCGCGATGACGCTGTCGGCGGTCTTGCCGCCGACGCGGGTGAACTCCTCCTGCATGAACCCCGACACGGAGTAGGAGTCGGTGGCTTCGAGCATCTTCAGCAGGGTCCCGAGTTCGACGCCGTGGGGATGGGGTCGAATCTCCTCGGTTTCGTCGGGGAGGTCCGCGCCCTCCGCGCGCTCGAACTTCAGGGACTCCTCCAGTCCGGGCTCGTCGAACTCGATGCGGGCGTGGGGGTTGACGACGGCGGTGTCCTGGATGTAGTCCCGCAGCGTCGACCGGGCGCGCATGTTGGCCTCCATCTCCAGTTCGATGCGGGTCCCGTGGGGGCGCTCCCACGTCGTCGTCTCGTCGACGCTGATTTCGGGCTCGTTGGTGTCCGTGTCGACGATGAGTTCGAAGTACTGGGCCTCGTCTTGTCCCTTCGGCCGCGAGGTTATCTTCGCGGGCTTGCCGGAGGTCAGCTGCGAGTAGAGGACCGCCGCGGAGATACCGATACCCTGCTGGCCGCGGTTCTGCTCGCGGGCGTGAAAGCGTGAGCCGTAGAGGAGCTTGCCGAATATTTTCGGGGCCTGCTCTTTCGTGATGCCGGGGCCGTTGTCCTCGACGACCAGCCGGTAGTAGTCGCCGGCCTCCTGAATCTCGACGTAGATATCGGGGAGAATACCGGCCTCCTCGCAGGCGTCGAGCGCGTTGTCGACGGCCTCCTTGACGGCCGTGACGAGCGCCCGGGCCTCCGAGTCGAAGCCCAGCATGTGTTTGTTCTTCTCGAAGAACTCGGCGATGGAGATGGCCCGCTGGGATTCGGCCAGCTCCTCGGCGATTCCCTTGCCCTCGCCGAGCCGCGACTGATACGAGGTCATTGTCGTGCGGTACGTACCCGCGTCGGGGTTATAAGGTAATCGCCACCGGAGTGAAAGTAAACGCCGTCCCCCGAAACCGGGGTCTCGCGCGCGTGCGGGAGCTTTATACGTTCCCCTCTATTAGGACGGGTAAGTTCCTATGTCAGGAGAGTCTGATGAGTACGGCGCAAAGTCGATCCAGACCCTCGAAGGGCTGGAAGCCGTCCAGAAGCGACCCGCGATGTATATCGGGTCGACGGACGCGCGCGGCCTGCACCATCTCGTCTACGAGGTGGTCGACAACGCCATCGACGAGGCGCTGGCCGGCTACTGTGACAACATCGACGTAACGATACACGACGACGGCTCGGTCTCTGTCACCGACGACGGGCGGGGCATCCCCGTCGACACCCACGAAGAACACGGCCGCCCGGCCGTCGAGGTCGTGATGACGATTCTCCACGCGGGCGGGAAGTTCGACAACAAGTCCTACCAGGTCTCCGGCGGCCTCCACGGGGTGGGCGTCAGCGTGGTCAACGCCCTCTCGAAGTGGCTCGAAGTCGAGGTCCGGCGCGACGGCGCGGTCTGGAAACAGCGTTTCGACCACGGCAAACCGGAGTACGACCTCAAGCGAGTTCGTGACCTCGACTCCGACGAGGAGACCGGGACGACCGTCCGGTTCTGGCCCGACGACGACATCTTCGAGACCGACGAGTTCACCTTCTCGACGCTCGCCTCCCGTCTGCGCGAACTGGCGTTCCTCAACTCCGGCGTCGCCATCACCATCGCCGACGAGCGCGACGGCGAATCGGAGACGTTCGCCTACGACGGCGGCATCCGCGAGTTCGTCGAGTACCTGAACGAGACCAAGGACCCGCTCCACCGCGACATCATCTACTTCGAGGACGAGGAGGAAATCGCGGAGGGAACGGTCCAGGTCGAAATCGCCATGCAGGGGACCGACGACCTCCAGGGTTCGATTCACGCCTTCGCCAACAACATCAACACACGCGAGGGCGGGACACACCTCACGGGGTTCAAGACATCGCTGACACGCGTGGTCAACGACTACGCGACGGACAACAATCTGCTGAAAGACTTAGACGATACGCTCAAAGGCGACGACATCCGCGAGGGACTGACGGCTGTCATCTCTGTCAAGCATCCCGACCCACAGTTCGAAGGGCAGACCAAGACGAAACTCGGCAACAGCGAGGTCCGCGGCATCGTCGAATCGGCGATGCACGACGGCCTGGCGACCTTCTTCGAGGAGAACCCCGACACGGCCGAGGCCATCGTCGGCAAGGCCGTCGAGGCCGCGAAGGCACGGAAGGCCGCACAGAAGGCCGAGGAGCTCACCCGCCGGAAGTCGGCGCTCGACTCGACGGCGTTGCCCGGGAAACTGGCCGACTGCCAGACCCGCGACCCCGAGGAGGCCGAACTGTTCATCGCCGAGGGCGACTCCGCGGGCGGCAGCGCCAAGCAGGGCCGGAACCCGGAGTTCCAGGCCATCCTCCCCATCAAGGGGAAGATTCTGAACGTGGAGAAACACCGGCTGGACCGGATTCTGGAGAACAACGAGATACGGAACCTCATCACCGCCCTCGGGACCGGCATCGGCGACGAGTTCGACATCGACGACCTCCGCTACGAGAAAATCATCCTGATGACCGACGCCGACGTGGACGGGGCACACATCCGGACGCTCCTGTTGACGCTGTTCTACCGGCACATGAAGCCGCTGCTGGAGGCCGGCTACGTCTACGCCTCCCAGCCGCCGCTGTACCGGATTCGCTACCGCGGGGACACCTACGACGCGATGACGGACGCGGAGCGCGACCAGATTATCGAGGAGAAGTGCAACGGCAACCCCACCCAGGTCCAGCGGTTCAAGGGGCTGGGAGAGATGAACCCCGAACAGCTCTGGGAGACGACGATGAACCCCGACAACCGGATTCTCAAGCAGATAACCATCGAGGACGCCGCGGCCGCCGACAAGATGTTCAACGTCCTGATGGGCGACGCCGTCGAACCGCGCAAGGAGTTCATCAAGGAGCACTCGCCTGAAGCGGAGTGGGTCGACATATGAGCTCCGACGCCAACGACGCGAACGCCCCGGCAGAGCAGATAAAACACGTCCGCATCGAGGACGAGATGGAGCAGTCCTACATCGACTACGCGATGTCGGTCATCGCGGGGCGGGCGCTCCCGGACGTCCGCGACGGCCTCAAGCCCGTCCACCGGCGCATCCTCTACGCGATGCACGAGATGGGCGTCTCCTCGAACTCCGCCCACCGGAAGTCCTCCTCGATTGTCGGGGACACGATGGGTGACTACCACCCACACGGCGACTCGGCCATCTACGACACGCTCGTCCGGATGGCACAGGACTTCTCGATGCGCTACCCGCTCGTCGACGGACAGGGGAACTTCGGTTCGATGGACGGCGACCCGGCCGCGGCGATGCGGTACACGGAGGCCCGGATGGCCCCTCTCGCCGAGGAACTGCTCGAAGACATCGAGAAAGACACCGTCGACTTCTCGGGCAACTACGACGACCGCCTGCAGGAACCGGACGTGCTGCCGGCGAAGGTCCCGAACCTCCTGCTCAACGGCTCGTCTGGCATCGCCGTCGGGATGTCGACCAACATCCCGCCGCACAACCTCGGCGAACTGGTCGACGCGACGGTCCACCTGCTTCAGAACCCCGACTGCACCGTCGAGGACCTGATGGACCACGTCAAGGGACCGGACTTCCCGACCGGCGGCAACATCGTCGGCCGCGACGCCATCTACTCGGCGTACGCGACCGGCCGCGGCCGCCTCCGCGTCCGCGCGGAGTACGAGGTCGACCCCGAGGCGGGCCGTATCGTCATCACCGAACTCCCCTACCAGGAGAACAAGGCCCGCGTCGTCGAGCGCATCGCCGACGACGTGAACGAGGGGAAAATCGAGGGCATCTCGGACCTGCGCGACGAGTCCGACCGCAACGGCGTCCGCATCGTCGTCGAACTCAAGCGCGGCGCGAACGTCGACGTGGTCGAGAACCGCCTGCTCGACCACCACCTCGAATCCACGTTCGGCGTCATCAACCTCGCGCTGGTCGACGGGCAGCCCCAGGTCCTCTCGCTGAAGGAGAGCCTCCAGCACTACGTCGACCACCGCCGCGAGGTCGTCCGTCGGCGCTCCGAGTACGACCTCGCCGAGGCAGAGGAGCGCGCCCACATCCTCGAAGGTCGGCTGAAGGCCCTGAACAATGTCGAGGACGTGGTCGAACTCATCCGCGACAGCGAGGACCGCGACGCCGCCCGGGCCGGCCTGCAGGACTCGTTCGAGTTCTCCGAGGAGCAGGCCGCCCACATCGTCCGGATGCAACTCGGCTCGCTCACATCGATGGAGGCCGCCGAAATCGAAGACGAGTACGAGGAGGTCCAGGACACCATCGACTACCTCGAATCCGTCCTCGACAGCCGCGCGAAGCTCGACGGCGTCATCGCCGACGAACTCCGCGCGGTCAAAGACGAGTACGACGACGACCGCCGGACCAGCATCATCGAGGACGAGGGCCAGGTCACCCACGAGGACCTCATCCCCGAGGAAGACTGCGTCGTCGTCATCACCGAGGACGACTACATCAAGCGAATGCCGGTCGCGAACTTCGACCCGCAGAACCGCGGCGGCAAGGGCATCATCGGGGCCGACCCCAAGGAGGGCGACCGCGTCTCGAAGGTGTTCCGCGCCAACAGCCACGACTACCTGCTCTGTTTCACCAATCAGGGGCAGGTCTACCGGCTCAAGACCTACGAGATTCCGGAGATGTCCCGGACTGCTCGCGGCAAGTCCGCCGTCAACCTCATCGACCTGGACGACGGCGAGGAACTGACCGCCGTCGTCTCGACCGACGAGTTCGAGGACGACGAGTGCATCACGATGGTGACCCGCAACGGCTACGTCAAGCGGACCTGCTGTACGGAGTTCGAGAACATCCTCTCGACAGGCATCCGCGCCGCGAAACTGGAGGACGGCGACGAACTCGTCGACGTGGAAGTCACCGACGGGACCGGCGACCTCGTCATCGCCACCGAGGCGGGAATGACCATCCGCTTCGACGAGGGCGAGGTGAGCGAGATGGGCCGGTCCGCCCGCGGCGTCAACGGCATCAAACTGCAGGGCGACGACAGGGTCGCGGGGATGGTCGCCACCGACGACGACGACCCGCGGTCGCTGTTGACCGTCACGGAACACGGCTTCGGGAAACGCACCAAACTCGACGAGTACCGGACCCAGTCCCGCTACGGCAAGGGCCTCATCGACATCAAGACCGACGACCGCAACGGCCGCGTCTCGACGGCCAAGGCCGTCACCGACGAGGACCACCTGGTCATCATGTCCGAAACGGGCCAGATTATGCGTATCCGCGCCGGTGACGTCTCACAGGTCGGCCGGAACACCAAGGGCGTGACGATTATGGAACTCGACGACGACGACCGCGTGGCGAGTGTGACGGTCGTGCCAGCGGCTACCGACGAGTAACGGTCGGCCGTCTTTCCACTCTCCTGTCACGTTCCTGGCATAGACATACCCGTGTCGGCGGCGTAGCGCGTCCATGGACTTGCCCCGACACCTCTCACAGCACGACCTGGCGGCGCAGTTGCCGCTGGTCACCGAGGACGCGCGGGTGACGCTCGTCGAACCGATGGACCGCAACCGTAACAACGAGGTGCTGGCGGCGGTCCGCGACCAGGTCGCATCCGTCGGCGACCGGTCGTGGGTGGCCGACGCCCGGAACGGGTCGACGGTCCGGTGGCCGGCGCTGCTCGACCGCGTCCGTGACGCGGGGGCGTCCGAACGACGGCTCGCGCGCATCGAGACGCTGGCCGAGCGCTTCGACCGCCCCTATCCCGCACTGCTGCGACTGCGCGTCAAGCCCGACGTGGACCTGGATTTCGCGCCCGGACAGTACGTCACGCTTAGGCTCCACGACACGCCGCGGGCGTACTCGCTCGCGAACTCGCCCAGCGAGGACGAACTGGAGTTTTGCATCCGGCTGGTTCCCGGCGGGAAACTGACCGGCGAGCTGTTCGAACACGTCGACGTGGGCGAGGCAGTCGTCGTTCGCGGGCCGAACGGCGACATGGTACTGGACCCGCCGTCGAGCCGGGACATGGTCTTCCTGGCGACCGGGACCGGCGTCGCGCCGTTCAAGAGCATGATCGACTACACGCTCGAACAGGGGCGAGACGTGGTCGACGGCGACCCCCGCGACATCTGGCTGTTCCTCGGCTGTGGCTGGGAGGACGACCTGCCCCACCGGACGCACTTCCGGCGGCTTGACGCGCAGTACGACCACTTCCACTTCGTCCCGACGCTCACGCGCGAACCGCTGTTGACCGAGTGGGAGGGCGCGACCGACTACGTCCAGTCGGTGTTCGTCAGCCACGTGGCGCGGGACGCGCTGGCGGGCGCGGACCTGCCGGCACGGTTCGACGCCGTGCGGGACCGGGCCCCACAGTCCGGCGTCGAGGCCCGCATCGACCCGTCGAACGTCGAACTGTACGCGTGTGGCATCAGCGCGATGGTGTCGACGCTGGTCCGGGCCGCCCGTAGCGTCGGGGTGCCCGACTCCGAGATGCAGTACGAGGGGTTCGGATAGCTACAGTACGCGCTTGCCGAACGCGCTCGCGACGAGCTCACAGCCCAGTTCGGCGGTGCGGTTGTGTTCGTCGAGAATCGGGTTCACCTCGACCATCTCCATCGAGCGCAGCTGGTCGTGGTGTTCGGCGACGTACTCCATCGCGATGTGGGCCTCGCGGTAGGAGACGCCGCCCCGGACCGGCGTCCCGACGCCGGGCGCTTCGGTCGGGTCGAGCCAGTCCAGGTCCAGCGAGACGTGGATGCCGTCCGTGCCATCCGTCGCGATTTCCAGTGCCTCGTCGACGACTTCGGGCGCGCTCCGGGCGTCGATGTCGGACATCGTGTACGCCGTGACGTCGCTGTCCGCTATCAGCTGGCGTTCCCCGTCGTCCACGTCCCGCAGGCCGACGATGACGACGTTCTCCTCGCTCACTGCCGGGGTGTGGGCCCACTCGTGGTCGGCGAACACGCCGCGGCCGAGGACGGCCGCCAGCGACATCCCGTGGATGTTCCCGCTGGGCGTCGTCGCCGGCGTGTTGAAGTCGCCGTGGGCGTCGAACCAGATGACGCCCATGTCCTCGTCGTCGCGGGCCGCGCCGGCGATGGTCCCGATGGCGATAGAGTGGTCGCCGCCCAGGACGAGCGGGACGCGGCCCTCCCGGAGCGTCGCGTCGACCGCCGTCGTCACGTCCTCACAGACTTCCTTCGTCTCCCTGAAGAACTTCGCGCGACCGCGTTCCAGGCCGCCGGCGTCGGGGTCGCGCTCCTCCGGCCGCGGGACGGCGATGTCGCCGCCGTCCACGCAGTCGATACCTGTGCTCGCCAGCTGCTCGGCGAGGCCGCCGTACCGTATCGCCGACGGCCCCATGTCGACCCCGCGCCGGTCGGCCCCGAGGTCCATCGGGACGCCGAGGACGCGAACCTGTCGTTGCATACCGTCGCCTCCACGGGCGACGGATAAAGACCCAGCGTTGGGGCCCTACGTGTACGGCGCACAGACCAGTTCGATGCCCTCCTGGAAACTAATCTGCGGTTCCCAGCCCGTCGCCTCGCGCATCTTCGAGAAGTCGGCGCAGGTGTCGTGGACGTACACGTCCTCGGGAATCGGGTTCTCGACGTACTCCGGTTCGATGTCCGTCCCCAGTTCGTCGTTCAGCATCTCGACGACGGTGTTGAAGTCGTAGGCTTCGCCGGTGCCGAGGTTGTACACGCCGTTCAGTTCGTCCTCGGCGGCGAGGACGAGCCCGCGGACGATGTCGTCCACGTGGGTGAAATCGCGGGTCTGCTCGCCGTCGCCGTACAGTTTCGGCGCGTCGCCGCTCGCCAGGTCGTCGGCGAACTGAGCGATGACGTTGGCGTACTCGCCCTTGTGTTCCTCCGCGCCGCCGTAGCCCTGATACACCGAGAAAAAGCGCATGCCGGCCAGCGTGAGGTCGTAGTGGTTCTGGAAGTACTTGGCGTACGTCTCTCGGGCCATCTTCGAGGCCTCGTAGCCGGTGTTGACCGTCACGTCCATGTCTTCCGGCGAGGGCTCGGTCCGACTGCCGTAGATGGAGGAGGTCGAGGCGTAGACGACGGTGTCGCAACCGTCGTCTCTGGCCTGCTCGACCGTGTTGACGAACCCCTCGACGTTCACGCGAGCGCCGTGGGTCGGGTTGTCCTCGTGCATCGCGTACGAGGAAAGCGCCGCGAGGTGAAACACCACGTCCACGTCGGTCGGCAGGTCGTCGTCCAGGACGCTCTGCTCGACGTACTCTACGTCATCTGATACGTTCTCCGACGTGCCGAGGTAGCCGTCGTCGAGGGCGACGACGTCGTTGTTCTCGGTCAGTTTGTTCGCGAGGTTCGCCCCGATGAATCCCCCACCGCCGGTCACCAAAACGCGCTTATCTTCCATATCTGTGTCAGGTCAGGGTACCAATAAAGTACTAACGTTTTCGGCGATTCTGAGCCAGTTCCGGACGTTTTACCGTCGCATTTAAGGACGGCTATACCGAACAACAGATTATGTCATCTATCGAACTGACACCCAGTCAGAAGAACATTCTACAGGAACTGGTAAATCTCTATCGGGAGAGCGAGAGCGCGGTCAAAGGCGAGGACATCGCCGAGAAGGTCGACCGGAACCCCGGTACGATTCGCAACCAGATGCAGAGCCTCAAGGCCCTGCAGTTGGTCGAGGGGGTCCCCGGCCCCAAAGGTGGGTACAAGCCCACCGCCAACGCCTACGACGCGCTCCAGATTCAGGACATGGAACAGGCCGCGGAGGTTCCCCTGCGCCACAACGGCGAGCTCGTCGAACACTCGAACGTCGAGGAGATCGACCTGACAAGCGTCCACCACCCCGAGGAGTGTCGCGCCGAGATACAGCTCCAGGGCACGATGTCCCAGTTCCACGAGGGCGACTCGGTGACCGTCGGTCCGACACCGCTGTCGAAGCTCCAGATTATCGGGACGCTCGAAGGCAAGGACGACACCAACAACAAGCTCATCCTCGCTATCGACGACATGCGCGCACCGGCCGGCGAGCCGGAACACTAGTCGACGGTCTCCTAGATTGTTCTCCCACGGCCGCGGGGCTGCCCCGGTGACGCCGTGGCATCTCCCCTTCTGCGGGATTCCAAAGGGTTTGTATCGGACGGTTCCGGAGTCACCGGTATGACGGAGAACGTGGTCGTACTCGGTGCGGGGTATGCGGGTGCGGGGACAGTCAAGAGCCTGGAGGACGAACTCGACGGCGAGGCCGACGTCGATATCACCTGGATTTCCCAGACGGACTATCATCTGGTCTTGCACGAGTCCCATCGGTGTATTCGGGACCCCAGCGTTCAGGAGAACATCGCGATTCCCGTTCACGAAATCAAACAGCCTTCGACCTCGTTCGTGCAGGACGAGGTCGTCGAAATCGACACCGACGCGCGGGAGGTGGACCTCGCCGACTCCGAGTCCGTCGCGTACGATTATCTGCTGGTCGGGCTGGGCTCGCAGACGGCCTTCTTCGGCATCGACGGGCTCGAAGAGCACGCGCTGACGCTGAAGAGCCTCGACGACGCTCTGGAGATTCACGACACCGTTCAGCAGGCCGCCCGCGAGGCCTCGACGAACGACCCGGCGCAGGTGGTCATCGGCGGTGCTGGCCTCTCGGGCATCCAGACGGCCGGCGAGGTCGCCGAGTTCCGCGACGAGCACAA